>CAZLDA010000027.1:0-13192 GCA_964557875.1 uncultured Pseudomonadales bacterium
GAAAGTGCGGCGATTGACCCCGGTGGAATCCACATAGTTCCATCCCACCGGCATCGCCGGCGCGGGTGTACTCGTCACCGAAGGTTGCCGCGGCGAAGGCGGTTACCTGATCAACAAAGACGGCGAACGCTTCATGGAGCGGTACGCGCCAACGGCAAAAGACCTGGCCGGACGCGACGTTGTCGCGCGATCGATGATTCTCGAGATTCTCGACGGACGCGGCTGTGGACCCAACGGCGATCACGTGCTGCTGAAACTGGATCACCTCGGCGAAGCGGTACTGAACAGCCGCCTGCCCGGGATCCTCGAATTGTCGAAGACGTTCGCTCACGTCGACCCTACGAAAGAGCCGATTCCGGTTGTGCCCACCTGCCACTACATGATGGGCGGCATTCCGACCAGCGTGTCGGGTCAGGCGCTGACGCAGGATGCAGCGGGCAACGACAAGCCCATCGAGGGGCTGTATGCCGCCGGCGAAGTCGCCTGCGTCTCGGTGCACGGTGCGAACCGGTTGGGTGGCAACTCGTTGCTCGACCTCGTGGTGTTCGGTCGGGCTGCCGGTCTGCACATCGAAGAAGTGTTGCGGCAGGGCGTCAGTTATCGCGCGGCGAGCGACAGCGACCTCGAAGCCGCGCTGCGGCGGCTCAATCGCTGGAACGAATCGAAGTCGGGCGAGTCGGTGGCGTCGCTGAAAGCTGCATTGCAAACGACCATGCAGAACAGCTTTGGCGTCTTCCGCACCGAAGATCATATGAAGAAAGGCATCGTGCAGATTGCGGAACTGCGTGAACGCATCGGATCTGCGCATCTCAGCGACAAGAGCAACGCGTTCAACACCGCGCGGATGGAAGCGCTGGAACTCGACAACCTGCTTGAAGTCGCCGAAGCCACTGCGATCGCTGCGGAAGTTCGCAAAGAAAGCCGTGGCGCACACGCGCGCGACGATTATCAGGATCGCGACGACGCGAACTGGCTGTGCCATTCCCTTTATCTGCCGAAGGGCAAGCGCGTGAGCAAACGCGCGGTGAACTTCGCACCGAAATCGGTCGAGGCGATGCAGCCGACCGTCCGTTCGTACTAAGCGCTTGTACTAAAGAGAGAGTCGTACGCCATGAAAGTCAGCGTGTACCGATACAACCCCGAGAACGACGCAGTTCCGCGAATGCAGGACTACTCGGTCGACCTGCCTGCGGGCAAAGACCTGATGGTTCTCGACGTGATGGAGCTGCTGAAAGCGCAGGACCCGTCACTGACGTATCGGCGCTCGTGTCGCGAAGGCGTGTGCGGCTCCGACGGCGTGAACATGAACGGCAGGAACGGCCTCGCGTGCATCACGCCGGTTTCAGAAGTGGCGAAGAAAGACAAACTGGTGCTGCGGCCGCTGCCGGGCTTGCCGGTCATTCGCGATCTTGTCATCGACATGAGCCAGTTCTATCGGCAGTACGAGAAGATTCAGCCGTACGTGATCAACGATCAGCCGCCGCCGGCACAAGAGCGGCTGCAATCGCCCGAAGATCGCGCGAAGCTCGACGGGCTATATGAGTGCATTCTCTGCGCTTGCTGCTCGACGTCGTGTCCATCGTTCTGGTGGAATCCCGATAAGTTCATCGGTCCGGCCGGTCTGCTGCAGGCGTATCGCTTCCTCGCCGATAGCCGCGACACCGCCACAGCGGAACGTCTGGCGGCCCTCGATGATCCGTTCAGCGTGTTTCGCTGCCGCGGCATCATGAACTGCGTCAGCGTCTGCCCGAAGGGTCTGAATCCGACTCGAGCGATCGGCAAAATCCGCTCGATGTTGCTGCAGCAAGGTACCTGACCGGCTTACTTCAATCGGTCGCGCGAGCATCGCCGCACAAACCCGTCAAGGCGCAAACTGCTAGACTTTGCCCTGGCGAATAAAAGGTATGGCGATACGGATGTCGGAATCCTTCCTGGAACAGATGCAGAAGTCCTCACACCTTGCGGGGGGCAACGTCGCGTACATCGAATCACTGTATGAAACGTATCTCGAGAATCCGAACAACGTTCCGGCGGAATGGCGGACGTACTTCGAAAAGCTGCCGCGCGTCGATGGTGTGATTGCTTCAGACGTTCCCCACAGCACCGTCATCCGTCATTTCGAGCTGATCGGGCGCAACCGGCTGCGGGCGCGGCCGCAATCCGTTGCTACGGAGGTGGCCAACGACCACGAACGCAAACAGATCCGCGTTACCGAGCTCATCGCTGCTTATCGCCATCGCGGACACAAACGCGCCGCGATCGATCCGTTGGGGATGATGGAGCGGCCCGCCACACCGGTGCTCGATCTCGCATACCATCATTTGTCGGCCGCAGACCTCGATACCGTCTTCCAGACCGGCACGTTCTTCTACGGCGCCGAGAAGGCAACGCTTCGCGACATCGTTGCGGCGTTGGAGCATACGTATTGCGGCAGCGTCGGCGCCGAGTACATGCACATCGTCGACGCAGCCGAGCAGCTGTGGGTGCAGCAAAGACTCGAAAGCGTGCGCTGTCATCCGGAATACGGCGACGACGTGAAGCGCATGATCCTCGAGCGGTTGACCGCAGCTGAGGGACTCGAGCGCTACCTGCAGAATAAGTTCCCCGGCACTAAGCGTTTCGGCCTGGAAGGCGGCGAAAGCCTGATTCCGATGCTGCACGAGGCAATCCAGCGTGCTGGCTCGCACGGCGTCGTCGAAGCGGTCATCGCGATGGCGCACCGGGGGCGCCTCAACGTGCTCGTTAACATTCTCGGCAAACACCCGCGCGAACTGTTCGATGAGTTCGAGGGTAAGCTGCCTGTGACGCAGGCCTCCGGCGACGTGAAATATCACCAGGGCTTTTCTTCGAACGTGATGACACCGGGCGGCGAAATGCACCTGGCGCTCGCGTTCAACCCGTCGCACCTCGAGATCGTCGGTCCCGTGGCAGAAGGGTCGGTTCGCGCACGGCAGGATCGGCGCCTCGACTACACCGGCGACAAAGTTGTACCGATTCTGATTCATGGCGATGCCGCGTTCTCCGGGCAAGGCGTCGTGATGGAAACGTTCCAGATGTCGCAAACGCGCGGTTTCAAAACCGGCGGCACGATCCATCTCATCATCAATAACCAGATCGGCTTTACCACCAGCCGTCAGGACGACGCGCGGTCGACCGAATACTGCACCGAAGTGGCGCGCATGGTGCAGGCGCCGATCTTCCACGTGAACGGCGATGATCCGGAGGAAGTGCTGTTCGTCACGCAGGTGGCGATCGACTACCGCATGCAGTTCCGCAAGGACGTCGTGATCGACCTGGTCGGTTATAGGCGCCGCGGCCACAACGAAGCGGAAGAGCCGCAGACCACCCAGCCGTTGATGTATCAGCGAATTCGCAAGCAACCGACTACGCGGACGATCTATGCGGAGAAGTTGGTGGCTGATGGGACCATCACGCAGGAAGACTCGGATCAGATGGCGGAGACGTATCGTCAGGCGCTCGAGTCCGGAGAGCACGTCGCGCTCAGCCTGGTATCGAAGCCCAACACGCAACTCTATGTGGACTGGACGCCGTATCTCGGCCACCACTGGACCACGCCCGCGGATACGCGTTTTCCGATCGCTGGTCTGCGCAAGCTCGCGGCGCAGATGGAACAACTCCCGGATGGATTCGTTTTGCATCCGCAAGTGCAGCGGCTCATGGAAGACCGACACAAGATGTCGGCCGGTGCGTTGCCGCTGAACTGGGGTTATGCGGAGAATCTCGCGTACGCGACGCTGCTCGACGAAGGTCATCCGATCCGGTTGACGGGACAAGATGTCGGGCGCGGCACGTTTTCGCACCGACACGCCATGCTGTTCAGTCAGAAAGACGGGCGTCGCTACATTCCGCTCAATCACATTTCCGAGAAGACTCGCTTCGACATTTACGATTCGCTTCTTTCCGAGGCCGCAGTTCTGGCGTTCGAGTACGGCTACTCCACGACGATGCCGAATGCGCTCGTGCTGTGGGAAGCGCAGTTCGGCGACTTTGCCAACGGCGCTCAAGTGGTGATCGACCAGTTCATCACCAGCGGCGAGCACAAGTGGCAGCGCCTGTGTGGACTCGTTGTACTGTTGCCGCACGGTTACGAAGGCGCAGGTCCGGAACACTCGTCCGGACGTATCGAGCGATATCTGCAACTGTCGGCGCAACACAACATTCAGGTGTGCGTGCCGACTACACCGGCACAGATGTTCCACATGCTGCGCCGGCAAGTGATCAGGCCATTGCGAAAGCCGCTCATCGCGTTCACGCCGAAGAGTTTGCTGCGACACAAGCTGGCGATCTCGACGCTCGAAGATCTGGCCAACGGCACGTTCCAGCCGGTGATGGCGGAGATCGATCCCATCGAGGCGGAACGCGTCGCGCGCGTCGTACTCTGTAGCGGCAAGGTGTACTACGATTTGTTGGAACGCCGCCGCGACGACCGTGCTGAAGACGTTGCGATCGTTCGCCTCGAGCAGTTGTACCCATTCCCCGAGCAGGAACTCGCGCAGGCGATTGCGCCCTACAAGAACCTGAAGGACGTGGTGTGGTGTCAGGAAGAACCGATGAACCAGGGGGCGTGGTACGCAAGCCAGCATCACATGCGTCGCGTCATTCTGGCGCACGGCGAAGACCTGTATCTGTCTTATGCGGGACGTGAGGCGTCCGCTGCGCCGGCCGCCGGTTACATGCAGCTGCACGTGCAGCAACAGACGCGCCTGGTCGAAGACGCTTTGTACGGTTGATCGGAATAGCGGCCGACAACCAAGAACACGAAGCCAAGAACACGAAGAAGGATGATCGCGTGACGCTGGAAATCAAGGCTCCTACATTCCCGGAATCGATCGCAGACGGCACCGTTGCCGCCTGGCACAAACAGCCGGGCGAAGGGGCGAAGCGCGACGAGGTTCTGGTGGAGATCGAGACCGACAAGGTGGTGCTCGAAATAGTTGCGCCAGCAGATGGAACGTTGCAGCAGATCGTCAAAGCGGTTGGCGAAGTGGTGCTGTCTGAGGAAGTCGTGGGATTGTTCACCGAAGGTGCGACCGCGACGGCAGTTCCCGCAAAAGGCGGATCGGGCGCTGCTAAAGCATCAGCCGAACCGGCGGCGAAAGCGGCAGCACCGGTAGAGCGTGAAGCGACCAGCGTGAGTCCCGCAGCACGCAAACTCGCGGCAGAACAAGGCGTCGCGCTCGGTCGTGTCGACGGCACCGGGAAGGACGGCCGCGTGACGAAGGAAGATGTGTTGCGTGCCGCCGCACAAAAGCCGGTTCGCGCTCCGGCGCCGCCGGTGGCGACCATCTCACCGCCGAGTTCCGCTGCATCGTCGGATACGAGAGCTGAACGTCGTGTGCCGATGACGCGGTTGCGTGCGAGCATCGCACGCCGCCTCGTGGAAGCGCAGCACACCGCGGCAATGTTGACGACTTTCAACGAAGTCGACATGCAGGCGGTCATGACGCTGCGTACCCGCCACAAGGACGAATTCGAGAAGCGCCACAACGGCATAAGGCTAGGCTTCATGTCGTTCTTCGTTCGCGCCTCGGTGGAAGCGTTGAAACGTTTCCCGGCCGTAAACGCGTCGATCGACGATACCGACATCGTCTATCACGGCTACTACGACATTGGCGTAGCGGTGAGTACCGATCGGGGTCTCGTAGTGCCGGTCATCCGAGATGCCGATGCGCTGGGCCTGGCACAGATCGAAGAGCAGATTCGCGTTTACGGCACCAAGGCGCGCGATGGGAAGCTGACGATCGACGACATGTCGGGCGGCACCTTCACCATTTCCAACGGCGGCGTTTTCGGATCCCTGATGTCGACACCGATTCTGAACGCGCCGCAAACCGCGGTACTCGGCATGCACAAGATTCAGGAACGCCCGGTGGTGCTCGATGGTCAGATCGTGGTTCGACCGATGATGTACCTTGCACTGTCGTACGATCATCGGCTGATCGATGGCCAGGAAGCCGTCAGGTTTCTGGTCACCATCAAGGAACTGTTAGAGGATCCCGCGCGGATTCTGCTCGACTTGTAACGCACACGCCTTCGGAGCACTTTCGATGACTACCGGATACGACGTAATCGTCATTGGTGCCGGCCCAGCCGGATATCACGCGGCGATTCGATCCGCGCAACTCGGGCTGAAGACCGCGTGTATCGATAAGTCGCTCGATGCGGCTGGCAAGCCCGTTCTTGGCGGAACGTGTCTCAACTGGGGGTGCATTCCGTCGAAGGCGTTGCTCGATGCGTCGCACAAGTACGTAGAGGCACGCGACCATCTCCCCGCAATGGGTATCAGGGCTGCGAAAGTGGAACTGGATCTTGCGCAGATGATGGCGCACAAGAACGCGGTGGTATCGAAGCTGACCGGCGGCGTCGCAATGCTGTATCAGGGGAACGGCGTTGCATGGTTGCCGGGCACCGGAAAATTGCTGGCGGGACGCAAGGTGGAGTATCAGCCGCACGAGGGCGCCGCGCAGGCTCTCGATGCGCAGCACGTGATACTCGCGCCGGGATCGGTGCCGGTGGACATCAAGCCGACGCCGCTGAGCGACGGTGTTGTCGTCGATTCGACCGGAGCTCTCGAGTTCGAGTCCGTGCCGAAGCGACTCGGTGTCATCGGCGCCGGCGTGATCGGGCTCGAACTCGGAAGCGTTTGGAACCGGCTCGGTTCTGACGTGGTGATTCTTGAAGCGTTGGAGGACTTTCTGCCCATCGCCGATACGCGCATTGCGCGCGACGCGAAGAAGATCTTCGAGGGGCAGGGTTTGAGCGTGCGCCTCGGTGCGCGCGTCATCGGTTCATCCGTCAATGGCAAGTCGGTGACGGTGAAATATCAGGACAAATCGGGCGAGCACGAGCTGACGTTCGACAAGCTGATCGTTTCCGTAGGCCGACGTCCGTATACGAAGGGACTCTTAGCGCCGGATTGTGGCGTGAACCTCGACGAGCGCGGTTTTCTGTTCGTCAACGACGTCTGCGCAACCGATGCGCCGCAGGTCTACGCGGTGGGCGACAGCGTCCGGGGACCGATGCTCGCACACAAGGGAATGGAAGAAGGCGTGATGGTCGCCGAGCGCATCGCCGGCAAAAAGCCGATGGTGAACTACGACTGCATTCCGTCGGTGATCTACACGCATCCCGAAATTGCGTGGGTGGGAAAAACCGAACAGGAAGTGAAGAGCAGCGGCGAGGCGTACAACGTCGGCAGTTTCAACTTTTCGGCCAACGGTCGCGCGCTGGCGGCGGCCGATTCGGAAGGGCTCGTGAAGATCGTTGCAGATGCGGCGTCGGACCGGGTTCTCGGCGTTCACATCCTGGGTCCTCAAGCATCGGAGCTGATCGCACAGGCTGTGATTGCAATGGAGTTCTCGGCGAGTGCAGAGGACCTGGCGTTGACGATGTTCGCGCATCCGACGCTGTCCGAAGCCGTGCACGAGGCTGCATTGGGGGTTGCCGGTCACGCGATTCACACGATCAATCGAAAAAAGAAAACGTAACGGAAGCACATACATGAATCTGCACGAATACCAAGCAAAACAGCTTTTTGCCGAATACGGTTTGCCCGTTTCTACCGGCTACGCGGTGGATACGCCGCAAGCCGCCGTTGATGCGGCGAAGAAGATCGGCGGAAACAAATGGGTGGTCAAAGTTCAGGTGCACGCCGGTGGGCGCGGTAAAGCCGGCGGCGTGAAACTGGCGGACACGCCCGCAGAAGTAGAAGCCTTTGCGAAGAAATGGTTGGGTAAGCGACTCGTCACGATACAAACCGACGAACACGGCCAACCGGTCAGCAAGATCTATGTCGAGAGTTGCACCGACATCGAGCGCGAACTTTATCTGGGCGCGGTGATCGATCGCGCGAGCCGTCGCGTGGTGTTCATGTCGTCGACCGAAGGCGGCGTCGAAATCGAGAAAGTTGCCGAAGAAACGCCAGAGAAGATCATCCGCACCATCATCGATCCGTTGGTTGGTGCGCAGCCGTTCCAAGGTCGGGAAATCGCATTTGCGCTCGGCTTGAAAGGCGCGCAGGTGAATCAGTTCGCGAACCTGTTCGTGAATCTGTCGCGGCTGTTCCACGAATGCGATTGCTCGCTGCTCGAAGTGAATCCGCTGGTCGTCACGACGGCGGGCAACATTCATTGCCTCGACGCGAAGGTCAACATCGACGGCAACGCGTTGTTCAGGCAGAAGCGTCTCGCGGCAATGCACGATGCGAGTCAGGAAGATGAACGCGAAGGACTAGCCGCGAAGTTCAACCTCAACTACGTTGCGCTCGACGGAAACATCGGTTGCATGGTGAACGGCGCGGGTCTCGCGATGGGCACTATGGACCTCGTGAAGACCCACGGCGGACAACCCGCGAACTTCCTCGATGTTGGCGGCACCGCCAGCAAGGAATCGGTTGGCGAAGCGTTCAAGATCATTCTCTCCGACAAGAACGTGAAGGCAGTTCTGATAAACATCTTCGGCGGAATCGTCAGTTGCGTGACGATCGCCGACGGGATCATCGCCGCGGTGAAAGAAGTAGGCGTCAACGTTCCCGTCGTCGTTCGATTCGAAGGTAACAACTCCGCTAAGGGGTCGGTGCGATTGGCGGAAAGCGGACTCAACATCATTACTGCGAAAAGCCTGGTAGATGCGGCGAAAAAGGTCGTAAATGCCGCTGGGGGAAAAGCATGAGCATTCTGATCAACAAACGGACCAGGGTGATCTGCCAGGGTTTCACCGGGGCCCAGGGCACGCTGCACAGTGAACAGGCGTTGGCATACGGCACCAAGCTCGTCGGCGGCGTCACGCCGGGTAAAGGCGGTACCAAGCATCTTGGCCTGCCCGTCTTTGATACCGTGCGCGACGCGGTTGAAGCCACGGGCGCCACAGCGTCTGTGATCTACGTGCCCGCGCCGTTCGGCAAAGACTCGATTCTCGAAGCGATCGCTGCGGGCCTGAAGCTCGTCGTGTGCATCACCGAGGGAATTCCCACGCTCGACATGCTAACCATCAAGGCTCGCCTCGCTACGAGCCAGACGCGTTTGATCGGTCCGAACTGCCCCGGTGTGATCACGCCCGGCGAGTGCAAGATCGGCATCATGCCGGGTGATATTCACTTGCCGGGACGCGTCGGCATCGTGTCGCGCTCCGGTACGCTGACGTACGAGGCAGTCAAACAGACCACCGATCGCGGCTTTGGCCAGAGCAGTTGTGTAGGGATCGGTGGCGATCCGATTCCCGGCAGCCACTTCATCGACATCCTCGCATTGTTCGAGAAAGACCCAGCGACCGAAGCAATCGTGATGGTCGGTGAAATCGGCGGCACCGCAGAAGAAGAGGCGGCGGCGTTCATCAAGGACAACGTCAGCAAACCCGTCGTGTCGTACATCGCAGGCGTTACTGCTCCGCCCGGCAAACGAATGGGGCACGCAGGTGCCATCATTGCCGGTGGCAAGGGAACGGCCGACGAGAAGTTCGCTGCGCTCAAGGCGGCCGGCGTCAAAACCGTGCGCAGCCTTGCCGACATCGGCAGCGCTCTGGCGAAGGTCACCGGCTGGAAGTGACACGCCTTGATTTGACTCGTGCCGTCCCCATAAAAGCGGCTGTTTTGGCAGTGCGCGGAGCGGTGTGATGGCAGAGACGAATCAGGCGGAACAGACCCTCGGATTTCAGGCGGAGGCGAAGCAGCTCCTGCAGTTGATGATCCACTCTCTGTACTCGAACAGAGAGATCTTCCTGCGGGAGCTCATCTCCAACGCGTCCGATGCGGTGGACAAGTTTCGTTTCGAGGCGCTCGAGCGTCCCTCGCTACTCGAAGACGATCCCGATCTGCACATTCGCATCACGGTCGACGAAGGCGCGAAGACGATCACCATCTCCGACAATGGCGTGGGTATGTCTCGTGAAGAGGCGATCGCGAACCTCGGCACGATTGCAAAGTCGGGTACCGCCGAGTTCCTGTCGAAACTCTCCGGCGACAAGAAGAAAGACGCTGCCTTGATCGGCCAGTTCGGCGTTGGGTTCTACAGCGCATTCATCGTCGCCGACAGCGTCGACGTGTTGACGCGGCGCGCGGATCAGCCCGCTGACACCGCGACTCGGTGGCGATCGAGCGGCGAGTCGGATTTCACCGTTGCGGTCGACTCGAAGCCGACGCGTGGTACCGATGTGACGCTGCATCTCAAAGACGACGCCAAGGAGTTTGCCGACGCATTTCGCCTGCGCAGCATCGTGCGGAAGTACTCCGATCACATCGGCGTGACCGTAGAGATGGTGAAACAGGCGGTCGACGCTGGCGACGAGAAGAAGAAAAAGAAGGGCAAGGACGCGGCGCCGATCGAATGGGAGTCAGTCAACTCGGCAAAGGCGTTATGGACCCGGCCGCGTACCGAGATATCCGACGATGAATACAAAGAGTTTTACAAGCACGTATCGCACGACTTCGATGATCCACAAACGTGGAGCCACAACAAAGTAGAAGGCAAGCTCGAATACACGAGTCTTCTATACGTTCCGAAACACGCCCCATTCGACTTGTGGAATCGCGACGCGCCGCGTGGTCTGAAGCTGTATGTGCAGCGCGTGTACATCCTCGATCAAGCCGAGCAGTTCCTTCCGCTGTACCTTCGTTTCGTCAAGGGCGTACTGGATTCGAACGATCTGCCGCTGAACGTCTCACGCGAGTTGTTGCAAGAAGACGAGCGCGTTCAGACCATCAAGAGCGCGTTGACGAAACGTGTGCTCGATATGCTGTCGAAGCTTGCGAGTTCGGAGCCCGAGGCGTATCGCAGCTTCTATAAGGACTTCGGCGAAGTGTTGAAGGAAGGACCCGCTGAGGATTTCACGAATCGCGAGGCCATTGCCAAGCTCTTGCGCTTTTCGACGACGCACACGGACGACGAAGAGCCGACGGTTACGCTCGAAGATTATGTTGCTCGGATGAAAGAGGGCCAGAAGGAGATCTTCTACATCTGCGCCGACAACTTCGCCACGGCGAAGAGTTCTCCGCAGCTAGAGCTGTTGCGTAAACGCGGCATCGAAGCGTTGCTGTTGCATGAACGACTCGACGACTGGCTGATGTCGACGCTCAACGAGTTCGACGGAAAGCGATTCAGAGATGTGGCGCGAGGCGAGCTCGAGCTGCCTGAGACCGAGGAAGAGTCCAAGGAAGAGCCCGCCGATACAGTAGGCGACGAGTTGCTCAAGCGTCTCAAGACCGTACTCGCAGACAAAGTCGGCGAGGTGCGGCGTTCGAAGCGCCTCACGACGTCTCCCGCATGTCTCGTTCTGGACGAGCACGCCATGGGTGCGCAGATGCGTCGCATTATGGAGGCGGCCGGTCAACGCGTGCCTGACGCGAAACCGAATTTCGAAATCAACCCGGCGCATCCGCTGGTCGGTCGGCTCGATATGGAGTCCGACGAGAATCGCTTCCGCGAACTTGCACTCGTGCTGTTCGATCAGGCGGCCTTGGCAGATGGTGGACAGCTGAGTGATCCGGCCGCGTACGTGACGCGCTTGAATGCACTGTTGCTGGAGTTGCTGGGCCGCAGCGGCTAGGGGAAACGTTGAATCCGTCGGAAGAGCTGCAAACCGTATCCGACTATTTGCGCTGGATAACGACGAAGCTCACGCATTCCAGCGTGCACTATGGCCATGGCACCGACAACGGATGGGACGAAGCGCTGGCTTTGCTTTGCGGACGCCTCGGGATAGCGCCGGAGAAGATCGAATTCGTGCTTTCTGCGCGCCTGACGCAGGTGGAACGACGAGAACTCGTGAGGCTGGTGGAACGGCGCATCGTGCATCGGATGCCGGTTCCCTATCTGGTCGGTGAAGCATGGTTTGCCGGGCGACGCTATCTGATCGAACCTGGCGTACTCATTCCGCGCTCTCCGATCGCTGAGTTGATCGCCTCGGAATTTACGCCGTGGTTGACTCGCTTTCCCGATCGTATTCTCGATCTCTGTACTGGATCCGGGTGCATCGGCATCGCGTGCGCACACGCGTTTCCATACGCCGAGGTCGTGCTGTCGGATATCGACGACTCTGCGCTCGCGTTGGCGGCACGCAATGTCTCGCTGCACAACGTCGGCGATCGTGTGTCCGTGGTCCGCGCAGATGTTTTCGAGGGACTCGATGCTTCGACGTTCGATCTGATCGTCACAAATCCTCCATACGTCAATGCGGCAGATCTCGCGAACATGCCCGCGGAGTTCCAGCATGAACCCCGGCTCGCGCTCGCGGCCGGCGATGACGGACTCGACATCGTCCGACGGATTCTGACGGGCGCGCGAAAGTGGCTGGCGGAAGACGGCACGCTAGTCGGCGAGGTTGGCAACAGTGCCGACGATCTTCTAGCGGCATTCCCTGAGTTGCCGTTCGTTTGGCCGGAACTGCAGCACGGTGGGCATGGCGTGTTCGTTCTGGAAGCGGCCGGGTTGTCTTGATCTGAGTGAGCGCCGATACTGCGCCGGCGCGTCGAATTCGATCCGCGCCGGAAGTTGGTTATGGCAGGCAATACGTTCGGAAAAACCTTCACCGTTACGACGTTCGGCGAGAGTCATGGACCGTCGATCGGCGCTATCGTGGACGGGTGTCCGCCGGGCCTGCCCCTCAACGAAACCGATCTGCAACGCGATCTCGATCGGCGTCGCCCGGGCCAATCGAAGTACACGACGCAGCGTGACGAGGCGGACGAGGTGCGCATTCTCTCCGGGGTGTTCGAAGGCGTTACAACCGGCACGCCGATCGGACTGATCATCGACAATACCGATCAGCGCAGCCGCGACTACAGCAAGATCCAGAGCGTCTTCCGTCCGGCGCACGCGGACTACACGTATCAGAAGAAATACGGCATTCGCGACTATCGCGGCGGCGGTCGTTCTTCGGCACGAGAGACGGCCATGCGCGTGGCGGCAGGTGCAATTGCCAAGAAATATCTTGCACAGGAATTCGGTGCGTCCGTGCGCGGCTATCTTGCGCAGATCGGCGACATTCGACCGCACACGATCGACTGGGACGAAGTGGACCGAAATCCGTTCTTTTGTCCCGACGCTGCCGTCGTGCCCCAGATTGCCGAATTCATTGACACGTTGCGAAAGGACGGCGACTCGATCGGCGCACGCGTTACCGTCGTTGCGAGCGGCCTGCCGGTTGGTTTGGGCGAGCCCGTTTTCGACAAGCTCGACGC
>CAZLDA010000027.1:13202-14594 GCA_964557875.1 uncultured Pseudomonadales bacterium
CGCGCGCGCGTTGATGAGCATCAACGCGGTGAAAGGCGTGGAACTCGGTGCCGGTTTCGACGTGGTGAACCAGCGCGGCACCGAACATCGCGACGAGATGACCGCAGCCGGATTCCTCAGCAACAACGCTGGCGGCGTGTTAGGCGGAATCTCAACGGGGCAGGACATCGTCGCGAGCATGGCGTTGAAGCCCACTTCGAGTTTGCGATTGCCCGGGCGGAGTCTCAACGAGCAGGGTGAAGAAGTGGAAGTGGTCACCACCGGCAGACACGATCCTTGTGTGGGCATTCGTGCGACTCCGATCGCCGAGGCGATGATTGCGTTGGTCCTGATGGACCACCTCGTTCGCCAGCGGGCGCAGAATCCCAACTGGCTCGACAGGGTCTGATCGCGCCAGCGCACCGTTGTTAGTCCGCGAAACTCTTCAGCACGTCGAGAAATGCGCTGGCCGGATTCGATAAGGTGCGCGCGGGATTGGTGATTGCGCCCAGGTCGCGGCCGAGTAGCTCGCAGTCGACGTCGAGGCGCGCCAATGGCGCGCGTACCATGGTTGCGGGTAGCACGCTCCATCCGAGGCCAATACCCACCAACATCCCGATGGTCTCGAGGTAGTTCGTCGCCATCGCGGTTCTCAGCGGCAGACCGGCGCGTGCAAAACGCTCGGCAACGATTCGGCCCGTGTAGGTGCCGAGTCCGGGGAGTATCGCGGGGTAGGTTGATAGTCGTTCCAGCGCGATGCGCTTTTCCGCGGCAAGTGGGTGGTCGGTGGCGATCGTGAACGCGAGCGGGTCGTGCCACAGACGATCGCTTCTGAGTTTCGGTTCCGGCATCGGCGCCAGCGTGACGACCGCGAGTTCCGTGCGACCGCTTCGCACCAGATCGTGCGCGGCTTCAGAGTCGACGAACTCGATGTCGAGTTCGACATCGGTGAAGCGCTGTGAGAACGCCTTCAGCACCGGTGCGAGCCGATGCAGCCCGACGTGATGACTCGTTGCCAGCGCGAGGCGACCGTCGATGCGACGGTGCAGATTCCGCAGCATCACTTCCGTGTCGGCGAGACTGCTCAGCAGGTCGAGCGCGCGCGGCTTGAGTAGTGCACCCGCTTCGGTCAGATAAACCCGCTTGCCGACACGGTCGAACAAGGCAACTCCAACACTCGCTTCGAGCGCCTGAATGCGTTTGGTGATCGCCGGTTGAGTCAGATGCAGTTGTTCCGCAGCACGTGAGAACGAAGCGTTGTCGGCGACGGCAATGAAGGCCTTTAATTCATTCCATTCCATAATCGAAGGTATAAAAATAATGAATTTGTCTTATCCGAATGTGAATCCTACCATGGCCGCCCTTTGATCAAAGGCGTTCCGCTGTGGCCCAAACCCTCTATGACAAGATCTG
>CAZLDA010000028.1:0-13080 GCA_964557875.1 uncultured Pseudomonadales bacterium
CGGCTACGGACTGGGTCAGGCGATCGTCTACGTCCTGCTGACTTTGCCGAGGCGTGTGTACGAACTGATCCCCTATGTCGCTTTCCTCGGGACGTTGGTGGGGTTGGGGCAGCTCGCGAGCCAGAACGAGCTGACGGTGCTTCGTGCGGCAGGCGTGTCGGTGCGGCGTCTGTTCACGTCGGCCGCGTTTCCCGCAACCGGAGCGTTGCTCCTCGCATTACTGCTAGGTGAGTACCTGGCGCCGTGGGGTGAGGAGGCCGCAGAGGGATACAAGGCTCGAGCGCGGCAGGCGTCTACTACGATCCGCTTCTGGGGCGGCCACTGGTACCGCGAGGGCGGTCTGTTCATGGACGTTGCGGCAATGGATGCGAGCGGACACCTCGTGGGCGTACGGCAGTTCTTCCTCGATGACGCGCGGCAATTGCGGATCGCGCGTCACGCCGCGACGGCGCGTTACATCGAGCACGAGCGAGCGTGGATGCTGAGCGACGTCAACGAGACGCTGCTCGACGACACCGGCACACACGCGCGCCATCTGGACGAAGTGCGCTGGCCTTCCGATGCAACGCCCGAACTGCTCGGCCTAAAGGTGTTGTTGGGGCCGTCGAACCTGTCGATCCGCGGACTCGCAACGCAGATTGCATATATGGAACGCGAAGAGCTGGATTCGAGCCGTTACAAGCTCGCGTATTGGAGCAAGGTGCTGCAACCGCTGGCGATTCTCGGCCTCGCGTTGCTGGCGTTGTGCTTCATCATCGGACCGTTACGCGAGGTCAGCATGGGTACGCGTCTCGCGGTCGGCACACTGACCGGGCTCGCGTTCAAATACCTCGAGGACATTCTCGGACCCATGAGCATGGTGTTTCAGATTCCCGCGGCGCTGGCAGTGGCGTTGCCCATCGCGGTGTGCTGGCTCGCCGCGTTCGTGCTGGTGCGGCGATCGCAGTAACGATCCAACTGACGATTGTGTTGCGGGTCAGCGCGTCGGTCTGTGCACGACGTGAGTGCGCGACAGCATGTCGGGCCACGCACGCCGATCCGGATCGACATAAATCCACAGATAACCGAGACCGAGCGTCGCCAGCGACAACATCGCGCCGACGAAACGCAGCAGGGCCTGGCCCAGTCGCATCGGCGTACCGTCGTTGGTTTCGAGACGCAGATTCCAAGCGAGCATGCCCACCGTCTGGCCGCGCGCGACCCAGAAGTAGGCGAAGAAGCTGAACATTTCGACGAACAGGATCGTCTGCACCAGCGGGCCGAGTACTGCGCCGTCGTGAATCGCGACGCCGATGAAGAGCGTCAGCAACCAGATTGCGAGCACCAGCATCGCGTCGTAGGTCATCGCGCCGAGACGACGCAGTAAACCGGCCGGACGAGGGAGAAGGGCGTCGGACACCGCTCAACCGATCATGCAGGGGCCGCACGCAGCAGGCGTGCGAGCGCGAAACGCGGATACGTCAATCGCGCCGCCATGGATCGGGCGCCGCTTCGCGCGGCTTCGGCAGGTCTTCGATCAGCTGCTGACGCAGCCGGATGGCGCGCCGATAAGCCTCGATGAGGTAGCTCTGTTCGCCGCTCGACTCGTGCACGGAGAGGCGCCGCAAGCGGCGTTGGTAGTCGACGATCTCGCGCAGCATCCGCACGGCGGCGGCGCTGGCGGCTTGCTGGTCGGGCGACAATTGCGATTGCGGTGCTGCCATCTCGATCTCCCCTATGTGGCATTGCGACTTCCTGTCGGCCCGACCGAATATAGGTTAGCGAGTTTTATTAATCAATGAGCTTAACAAGTGACCCTAACTCATTGATTGCAGGCGCTAGCCGAAGGAGATCGCCCCCGCGCCATCGAGTTGACCGGGGCGGCCGCAGAACTCCTCCTGCGTCATCGCGTCAAGCACCGCGGCATCGCGACAGTTGCCCCACGCGCGACGACCGTCGGGAAGACGACACGCTACATGCGCGATCGACGGACCGTCTGCACCGTACATGACCGTGTAGCTTTCGACGTCCACTGCGCCGCGATGAGCCATTGCAACGTCGCGGTGCGGCGTCGCATCGACCTGCGGTTGCAGATCCTCATGGCGGAATGCGCGCGTCGGCGGTTGCGACGAATAGACGCCGAACGCGTGCTTCGTGAGATAGCCGCCGTTCGCGGTGACGAGACCACGCGCGTTGCGATCGCCGCGCAACACCTCCGCCATCCGTGCGATAGAGTGCATCACGTAGTTGTTCAGCGGTCCGCCGCCGAACGTGAGCCCGCCCGTCACCGTCAACGGACGCTTTTCATCGAGGCCGAGTTCAGCGGCCGCGACCTCAACCGCAACCGGGAAGCAGCTGTACAGATCGACGTGATCGAGACTCTTCGCGGAGACGCCTGCAAGTTCGAGGCAGCGCGCGCCGGCGATGCGGATAGCGGGCGACGAATGCAGGTTGTCGCGATTCGAAACGAAGTAGTGGTCGTGCGCATCGGTACCGGCCCACGGATAGATCCAGCGATCCTCCGGAACGCCGAAGCGCTTTGCCGCTGCGACCGAGCACATGATCAACGCGGCGGCCTGGTCGACGTTGTTGTTGGAGTTCATCAACTTCGGATACGGGAACGACACCGGTCGATTCGTTGCGGACGGCGTGCGGATTTCTTCCGCGGTATGGCGCTCCTGTATCCAGGCGTGCGGATTGCCGCTCGCCACGTCGCTGAACCGAGCCCACAACTCCGAGATGCGCTTCAGGTGCGCGGGAATGCTCTCGTGCCGCGCGTACCGCAGTGCGTTTTCGAACAATGGATAGAGTTGAATCGGTTGGCCGAGTCCAACGGCCTTCTCGGCGTCGTGGCGCATGTTCTTGTCTTCGCCGATCAGGCGATCAGGCGTACCCGGCGCCTCTTGCCACTTGAGATCGAGGCCTTGTTTGCGGGCGCGTGCTTGCGTGTAGCCGCACTCCGCGCCGGTGATAACGATCACTTCATGGCGCTGCGCCTGAATGTCGAGCGCGCTTTGATTCACCGTCGACTGCACGTAGTTGCCGCCGTAGGGCGTCAAGGCGGTTTCGGCGTTGGGTATGCCCACCGCGTGTGCGACGATGCGCGCCGGATCTTTGTATGGCCAGATACCGCGGATCACCCGCACCGATGTCGCGTGATTCAGCAGGTTGTTCGAACCCGCGTCGGCCGCCGCCGCGCGAACGGCTTCGATCATCAACGCCAATGGTTCTTTTGCTTGTGCCGGGTCGGCTACTCGCTGCTCGAGCTGGCTGATGCCGACCAGCACAGGCACGGTTTGATCGCGGTTCATGCTTCGTCTGCCTGATGCGTAAAGGCGTGGATGATATGAAGAAGGGTAATGAATGAGAAGGCGCCGAGATTGGATGACACGCTTTAGGTGGGGATGGCTGATTCTGCTGGCGGCGGCGCCCGCGGCCTCGGCCTGGAACGACACGGGCCACATGATTGCGGCGCTCATTGCGTACGACCGGATGTCCGAAGCCGTGCGAGGGTCCATGGCGCACCTGGTGCGTTCGCATCCGCGCTTCCAGGAGGATTTTGTGCCACGTCTGCCGAAGGGCCTTCGCAGTGCCAACGCGGCCGAGCAGGATCGTTGGTACTTCGCATTTGCATCAACCTGGCCGGATCTTGCGCGCCGGTTCGACAACGTGCGGGGCGATAAGGCGCGCGACGCATTGATCGCGCAGTACAACCACAGCAGCTGGCACTTCATCAATCTGCCGACGTATCTCCAGCCGTCGGACAAGCGCCGCATCGGCGCGCCGGTTCCACCGATGAACGTACCTGGAGGACAGGACGAGGCGCGCATGAACGTAGTTCAGGCGCTGACGATGCTCACGCAGGACTGGTGCGCGGCGTCCGATGCCGATCGAGGCCTGGCGCTCTCATGGATCACACACCTGGTCGCCGACGTGCATCAGCCGCTGCATGCGACAACGTTGTACGCCTTCCCGCTATTCATCCGCGCCGATCGCGGCGACCGCGGCGGCAACGACGTTCTGGTCACCGCGCGAACGCTGTTGCGCGCCGACAATCTGCATGCCCTCAATCTCCACGGATTGTGGGACGGTGCGCTCGGCTACGACGCGAAGTACCGGCAGCTGGAAGCGCTGGCGCGCGACTACGGCAGATCAAAAAAAGATCAGAAGAACGATCAGAAGGGCGACCTCGCACAGCAGTTCCAGGCATGGGCAAAGCAGAGCCGCGCGTTGGCAGAGCGCGTCGCGTACACGCCCGAGGTGCTTGCTGCGGTAACCGCAGCCGGCGACGCGAGGCAGCCAAGCGTAATGATCAGCGACGGATACCTCACGGCAATGCGCGCAACCGCCGGCCGCCAGATCGGTCTTGCGGGGCGGCGCACGGCCTCGGTGCTGAATACGCTTGCGGTCGTGAGTTCCTCGGCGGGCTGCATTCGACAAGCGAACTGAGGCGCGCTATGGCGATTCGATTCGTGTTGTGGGACAACGACGGCGTTCTGGTCGACACGGAGCATGGTTATTACCTCGCGACCAGACGCGCGCTCGCAGAGATCGGCGTTGCCCTGGAGCTCGCCAAGTACCACAGCCTGCGCGCGCGAGGCGTCACAAGCGGGTATCGACTCCGCCATCATCGATCGGCAGCGCAATCTGCGCGACGGCTACTACCAGCAGTTCATCCGGTCGCGGAATCTCGAGATCGAAGGGGTGCACGACACCATTGCATCGATGACCTCGGCGTTTCGCATGGCGATCGTCACCACGGCCAAACGGCGCGACTTCGAATTGATTCATCGCGAGCGACGAATCGTGCGCCACATGGAGTTCGTGCTGACCGGTGACGACTATCAGCCGCACAAACCTGCACCAGACGGATACCTCGCGGCATTGGAACGATTCGGTGCGACGGCGGAGGAAACGGTGGTGGTCGAAGACTCGAAGCAAGGTCTCGATGCTGCGCGTGCGGCCGGGTTGCGATGCCTGATCGTGCATAATCCGTTCTTCGGAACGGCACATGATTTCGACGGCGCGACGCGTGTGCTCGATTCGGTTGCCGGCGTGCCGCGCACCCTCTACGAATTGAGTCGCGGCGGCTCATCCGACTGATTGCTCTCAACTCACGAGTTCTTCTGGTACGAGACCGCTCACCGACCCCACTGAGGGGACAGACGTCGCCAGCACGCTGATGAAGCTGCGATTCACGAAGGTGTCGAGTCCCCTGTGGTCGTCCGATGTCGAATCCACCGAAGGCGTAAACCGGTAGCCCTTGATCTTCCCGCGGCGCCGCGTAATCCTGCGTTCCCTTTCGAGTCACCGAAGTACTCCGATGAACGATGAAGAACAGCGCCGTATGCGCGATGACGTGCGCAGCCAGACGGTGGTGCGCAACGTCGAAGACGCGCTGTGGCGTTACAACGAAGAACACGAGGAAACGCTTTCCGTGTACGACGTCATCGGCATGGTGCTGGAAGGTCTCATCGCCGAGGGCATGTGTCCCGCATGCATCTCCGAATCGGTCCAGATTGCCTTCGAACGTGCGGGCGTCGACCCGAACGAACACATCCAGGAAGGCGAGGGTGATCGCCCCACCATGACCCGCCCCGACGGGGACGTATTCCACTAAAAGGACCCCGTTCCGGATCTCGCCTAGACTGGTGTTTGATGCCTCGCGGTTTGGGGGCGACCAGGACGGACGAGATGTGCAGGTTCACGTTTTATCAGGGCGAGCCGATTCGCTTGAGCGCTTTGGTGACGGAGCCGACGCACTCGCTGATCAACCAGAGCTTCGACTCCCGCGAGGGCGAAGAACCGCTGAACGGCGACGGCTTCGGCGTGGTCTGGTATGTGCCCGAACTGACCACCGCGCCGGGACGGTTTCGCGGCGTCTCCCCCGCGTGGAACAACGCCAACCTGCACGAGATCGCGCGGGTAGTGACCAGCCGCTGCGTGATGGCCCACGTTCGCGCTGCCACCCAGCAACTTGCGGTATCGGAGCTGAACTGCCACCCGTTCGTGGTCGACCGCTGGTCGTTCATGCACAACGGCGACATCGGCGGGTTCGGCAAAATCCGCCGCGCATTGCTGTCGCAGCTGTCCGACGAACGTTTCGATGCCATTCACGGCAGCACCGATTCGGAACACTTCTTTGCGGTGCTGCTCGATGAACTGGCTGTCGAGAGCAATGACGCCGACGTGGAGGCGATCGCGCGCGCATTCCAGCGTGGCCTCGAACGGGTGTGTGAACTCGTGGGGCTGTACGCTCCCGAAGAGCACCTCTACATCAACGCAGTACTCACCAACGGACACGAGGCGGTTGCGGTGCGCTATACGACCGACGATCCGGACGAAGGTTCTTCGCTGCACATCAATCAGGGGCGCCGCTACATCTGTGAAGATGGCGTGTGTCGGATGATCGACACGGTGCACGCAGGCTCGGTCATCGTCAGTTCCGAACCGTTGTCGGAAGATCCGGGCTGGACGGCGTTCAAGCCGAATTCGATGGTGCTGCTTGCCGACAATCGTGTTGCGCGCAGCCTGACGTTGTAACCGCTGACGCCGAAGAAGCAGCGCTACGACGCGCGCGACGCACGACGTTCGGCGTATTCGTCGAGGATGGCCTGAAGTGCAACGGCTCCAGCCGCCAGCGCTTCCTTCCGTTGCTTCTCCAGTCGCTTGATCGCGTGTTCGGCGCGCAGCGCCGCACCTTTGTCGCCGATCATCGCGCTGAATATGAGATCGACCGGCCGGCGCGTCCTGAGGTAGCGCGCCGCGCGGCTTCCGCCGCGTTGATGTTCCTTCCAGCGCCGCTCCACGTCGGTACTCACGCCGGTGTAAACGCTGCCGTCGGCGCAGCGCACCATGTACAGGTACCAGTCAGGCACCGGCGGGCTGGACGACGGAGTCTGCAGTGCGCGGCGTTCGCGTGCTCCACCAGATCAGCAGCAACAAGAGCACCTGCACGACGAGGCGCGCCGACAACAAGGTCGGCGACACGTCGGGGAACAGTTCGGGGTGCAGCCACATGTGCACGTTTGCCGGTGTAACGGCGAGCGTCAGCAGAATGAGCAGGTTGCCGGACCACTCGCGCGTTGCCGGTTTCAGAATGCCGATCGCGAACAGCACTTCGAACACGCCGCTGACATAAACGGCGGCAAGCGGGAAGGGCACGTACGGCGGCATGATGGCCATGAAAAAGTCGACGTTGGTGAAGTGCGAGACGCCGCCGAAGAAGAACCAGGCGAACACGATCGCAAGTCCGGCATAGCGGGCGAATCGGATCATGCGGTTCTCCTCGCGCGTGCACGACGCTGCACGGTCGATTACCGGTACTGCCCCCGCAACCTGGCGGAGCAGTGCGATACATGGGATGCGGTGTGGCGTTCGCCGCGACGGTCGGCCGCGGCAACCGACTCACTCGGGGTTGACGTTTTCCGCTTGCGGACCCTTCTTACCCTGGGTCACTTCGAAACTGACGCGCTGTCCCTCTGCCAGGGTGCGGCGGCCGGTTCCGTTGATGGCGCGGAAGTGCACGAACACGTCCGGACCACCCTCGCGTTCGATGAATCCGAAACCCTTTGCATCGTCAAACCATTTGACGGTGCCTGTGATGCGTTGAGCTGACATATTTCCTCTCGGTATTCCTAACTGTATTGCGGGGTACGCGAACTATTCATCCACAGGAGGCGCGTCATCGCTCGGTTGTTCGCCCGCCCGAGCTGCCTTTTTCAGACGCTTCTCCTCCTTCTTCTTCTGCTTGGCTAGATCCTTCTGCCGTTTCTGAAACTTGTAGTTGGGTTTTGCCAAGGATCCCTCCTGGAACGCACGGCGTGCAAAATTGCGGTTTCGTACGGGCCGAAGGGTCTGGAGTATAACCTCAAGTCAGTCACCATTTGCCACGCGTCGCGGCATCGCGCTGCGAATCGCCGCGCCGAGATCGTCCTTCGTGAACGGCTTGCGCAGATAGCGGCTGATCGATTCCACCGGCACCATGTCGGTGGCGCCGCCGGTGATCATGATGATCGGCAGATTCGCGCGGATCGCGCGAAGGGCAAGCGCGAGCTCGGTGCCCATCATGCCGGGCATCGCACGGTCGGTGATCACCAGGTCGATCTCATCGGCATGCTGCTTGAAGCGCACCAGTGCTTCGTCGCCGTTCGACGCGGTCAGTGCACGGTAGCCGAGCAATTCCAGCAGTCCTTGAACGCTCTGTTGCACGTCGGGTTCGTCGTCGACCACGAGGATCGTCTTGTCGCCATCGGCATTCGGCGTCTCTGAAGCAGCCTGAGGCGCGGGGACGATGGCCGGTTCGGCGCAACGCGGCAGCACCACTTCGAATCGGGAGCCGCGTCCCGGTGCGCTGTTCACGGTAATCGTCCCCTGCAGCTGCTTTACGATGCCGTGCACGACCGATAGCCCGAGTCCGGTGCCTTCGCCGGGACGTTTCGTCGTAAAGAACGGATCGAAGATGCGCGCCTTCGTGGCTTCGTCCATGCCGGCGCCGGTGTCGCTGACGATGAGGCGCAGGTGCGTCCCGGTGGCGAGCGCAGGATTGGAGCGCGCTTCCTCCACACCGACGTCGTGCGCCTCGACGGTGATGGTCAGTACGCCACCGCGTTCGCCCATCGCCTGGTACGCGTTCGTGCACAGGTTCATCACGAGCTGGTGCAGCTGGGTCGGGTCTGCAAGTACCGCACCGCTCTCGTCGTCGATTTGCGTGCGGATCTCGATGTTGGCCGACAACGACGGCCGCACGAGCTGCAACGCTTCTCGCGTAACGACCGCGAGCGAAGTGGGTCGTTGGGTCTGGCGGGCGCGGCGGCCGAACGTCAGGATCGCCTGCACCAGATCCCTCGCCCGGTTGACGGAGGTCTGCAATCGATCGAGGTACGTTGCCGCCTTGCTTCCGCGCGCCACGGTCGCCTGCGTCAGCTGAGCGAAACCCAGTATCGACGTAAGGATGTTGTTGAAATCGTGCGCGATGCCGCTGGCGAGCGTGCCGAGCGCGTCCATCCGCTGCGAGTCGCGCAGCTGTTGCTCGAGTTGCCTTACTTGTGTGACGTCGGCGCCCGAGATGAGCAAGCCGCGCGGTTCGTGCTCGGTGGCCGGCAACGGAGTGGTGTGCCATGCAATCAGGCGCTGCGCTCCGTCTTTCGTGACGATCGGCGATTCGAAGTAGTCGTACTGCGCGACTGCTTGAAACTGTTGGCGAACCTGATCGCGGGCTTCGCGCGGAACCAGGCGTTCGTAGAAGTTGCTGCCGATGACTTCCCACTCGGAATAGCCGAGCACGCGCGTGCCCTTCTGGTTGACGCGCCGCACGGTGCCGTCGGGGTCGAGCGCGAGAATCATCACCTCGACGATGTCTAGATAACGTTGCGCGTTCTCCCGCTCGCGAATGAGCGCTCGTTCCTGCGCCTCTCGTTCTTCGATCTCGGCGCGTAGTTGCACGTTCGTGTTGTGAATCTGCTGCGCAACTGCGAGGCGACGGCTTTGCGCGCGATACACGAGCAACACCAGCGCGAGGGCCAGCAGGAAATAGCCTGCCTTCGCGAGCGGTGTTGCCCACGGCGGCGGCGTTTGGCGCAGGTTCAGCGTGAGCGGTCGAGTGCTCCAGACACCGTCGTTGTTCGCTGCCATCACCTGGAAGGCGTAGTTGCCGGGGGCGAGGTTCGTGTACGTGGCGCGGTGTAGCGGTCCGTCGTCAACCCAGGCCTCATCGAATCCGATCAGACGGTGTTTGTAGGTGTTTCTTTGCGGCGCGGTGAAATCGAGCGCTGCATATTCCAGCGTCATCAGCTGGTCGCGATAGCCGAGTTCGATGAACTTCGCAGGCTTGATGTCGCGATTCATGATCTGCACCCGCGTCAGCGCGAGCTGCGGCGGATGTGCGTTGGTGCGGATGGTGTCCGGTCTGAAATAGGTGAAGCCGCTGACCCCGCCGAAGTACAACTCGCCGCTGTCGGACCGGTACTGCGCGCCGGTGTTGAATTCGTTGTTCGGCAGGCCGTTGCTGACGTCGTACTTCTGCACGGCGCCGGTGCGAGGGTGCAGGCGAGCGAGGCCGTGGTTGGAACTCACCCAGATGTCGCCCATCGCGTCCGACAGAACGCCGTAAACGACCGGGCTGGGAAGGCCGTTCGCCGTTCCATAGTGTTCGAAATGCGCCTCGCCGCGTGCACGCTCGTCGGCGCGCCACAGGTTCAGTCCGCCGTCCTCGGTGCCGACCCAGATGTTGTCGTCCACGTCGACGTGCACCGCCCACGCGTTGTTGCTGGACAAGCTGGATGGATCTGCCGGGATGTGCCGGTAATTCGTGAACGTCCTCTTCTCGCGGTCGAACACGCAGATGCCGCCGCCGTGTGTGCCGACCACCAGCACTCCGGAGCGATCTTCCGCGATCGCGACCACACGGTCCGAACACAGGCTCGACGGGTCGGCGTCGTCGTGGCGCAAGTGCCTGAATGTCATGGTCGCGCGATCCAGTTCGTTCAAACCGCCGAGATACGTTCCGACCCACAACGTGTTCTTCGAGTCGAGCAGTAACGACGTCACGCCGTCGAAACTGAGCGACGCAGGATCGGAGGGATTGTGCACGAAGCTGCGGAACTTCCCGCTGGACGTATCCAGCCGGTTCAGGCCGCCCGAACGGGTGCCGATCCACAGTACGTTTGGCGCTTCGGCCGCCAACGAGAACACCCGGTCGTCACCGAGGCTTGCGGGATCTTTCGGTGAATGGCGCAGTGCAGAGATGTTGCCGGTGTGCGGGTCGATTCGATTCAAGCCGCCGCCGGACGTGCCCACCCATACCGCGCCGTCTGCCGTCTTGGCGAAGCTGGTGACGAAGTTGTTGCTCAACTCGTTCGGTCCGCCGTTGCGCCGCGCTACGGTGGCAAATGTGCCGACGCGCGGATTCCAGGTATTCACGCCTACGTAGGTGCCCACCCAGATCACACCGCCGCGATCCTGAAACAGCGACACGACGTGATCGTCGCTCAGGCTGTTGAAGTCGGCGGGATCCTGGCGCACGTGTTCGAAAGAATCGGTTGCCGGATCGTAGCGGTTCAGTCCGCCGCCGTCGGTGCCGATCCAGAGCGCCCCCGAGGCATCCACGAACAGAATGCGGATGCTGTCGTGGCTGAGACTGCGTGGTTCATTCGAACGATGTTGATAGCGTCGAATCTCGTCGGTGCTGGTGTCGAGTCGCACCAGGCCTTCTTCGTACGTGCCGATCCACAGCGAGCCGTCCGCGTCGGACGTGATACTGCGAATTCGCGCGCCGTTCCACGCTGCCGGGTTTTGCTCATCGAGCACGTGTCGTTCGATCACGTTGTCGTGGAGTTTCATGCGGTTGATGCCGCCGCCGTCGGTGCCGATCCACAGATGGTCATGGCCGTCGACATGCAGCGCCTTTACGTGATCGTTGGACAGCGATTTGGGATCGTTCGGATCGTTGCGGAAGCGGGTTGTCGCGCCGGATGAGCGGTCGATACGGAACACGCCTTCGCCGTCGGTGCCGATCCACAGCGCGCCCGCGGAATCCTCCACGATGGCGCGCACGACCACGCGATCGGCGCGGTCTGCCGTCAACGCGTGATGCTCGAATACACCTGTCAGCGGGTCCAACCGGTCCAATCCACCGCCGTCCGTGCCGACCCAGATCGCACCGTCGGCGTCTTCGTGCAGCGCCCAGACCCAGTTGTGCGCGAGCGTGGTGGGGTCGTTCCTGTCGTTTACGTAGGTGACGAAGTTGTGGCCGTCGAAGCGGTTCAAGCCTTCGTCGGTACCGAGCCAGATGAAGCCCTGTCGGTCCTGAATGATGGTTTCTACCGCGGCTTGCGACAAACCGTGTTCGACGGAGTAGTGCGTGAAGCGGGTGGCGAGGTCGGCGCGAGCGGTTCCGATGGATGTCAGGGCCGCGAACACCACCAAGAGGGTGGTTCGAATGGGGTTCAGCTGCGCGCGTCCGTTACGCGTCATCCAACGTCTGTTCGTTTGAGCGCCTCGCGCCTTTCTCGATACGATCCGCTGCCATGCTACATGGCAGGTGTGCTGCAGAGAATGCACAACTGCGCCCGATCCAGAACTTTGCGTACCAAACGGTTCGCCGGACGATCCGGCTAGGAGTGCGCAATCAACATCAGGCTGCCGTCGTGTCGTTCGAGCGCATCCAGCGTTTTCATCGCATTTGTCGCATCGAGCGGCGACAGCACTTCGTCGGCGATCAGCAACCGGGCGCGATGCAGAATGCCGCGAGCGATGAACAGGCGTGCCTTTTCACCCTGCGACAAAGCCCAGCCGCCTTCGCCGACCATCTGCATCATTCCGGCCGGCATCCGTTCGAGCAACGCGTCGAGCCCCAACGCGCTCGCCACCGCCAACGCGTCCTCGAGGTCTTGCGGTGACGGCGGCCACTCGCGTCCCAACAGCAGGTTGAAGGCGAACGTCTCGGTGACGACGTGATTCGAGCCGGCTTGCGGCACGTAACACACGAGCGTGCGCCACAGCTTCATGCCGGTGATGTGGCGGTCGACGCCGCCGTTCAGCACGACACCGCCGTCCTGTTGGACGCGGCCGGCAAGCACCGCCGCAAGCGTCGACTTGCCGCTTCCCGAACGGCCCGTCATCAACACGCGTTCGTGCGGGGCGATCGCGAGATCGATGTTGCGCAGCACCGACGTCAGGGCGCCGGGGTAACGGTAACTCACGCTGCGACAGACGAACTCGCTGTTTGCCTCCGGCACGGGACCGAGCATGCGGCCGTATTGCAATGACGGGTCGCGATCGAGCGTGTCGAGCTGCCGGAAGGAAATCCACGCGCGGATCGCTTCGCCCACGCCGGCCACGATCGACTGAAGCGCCGCGGACGTCATGATCACGAATCCGATCATCACGACGCTCGCGATGCCGGCACCATCGCCGTAGTTCCGATACAGCGTCGTCATCACCACGAACAGAGCGAGCACAGTCCACGCGCGCGGAACTCCGGCGATGCGCAGTTGCGCCGCGTCGAAGCGCCGGCCCGCTTCGTGGTACCGGGCGATGCTGCTGTCCTCCTCGGTGACCGCCTGGTCCTGCGCCCGGGCCTGCGCCTCGGCGCGGCGCGCG
>CAZLDA010000028.1:13090-14335 GCA_964557875.1 uncultured Pseudomonadales bacterium
GTCCTCCTCGGCATTCCAGCGATCCGCGTCGACGAACGCTTTGCGCGTGCGGTGGCCGACGAGTTGCTCCGTGTGCACGCTCGTGACGTCGACGTTCCTGGTGAGGTATCGCACCGCCTGCGAGTAGTAGTCGCGCGCGTAGTACGCGCCGAGCGCGACCACCAGAGCGAACACCGCGAGCAATGCATCGAAGCCGACTGCGACGCCATACGCGATGAACACGAGCAGCAGATCGATGCTCGCGAGCGCGACCCGCACGCCGCCGCGCGCCGCCATCGAGTCGAGGTGATGCGTTTCCAGCGATTGCGCGATCATGCGGCCGAGCCCGAGCGCGCCGACCTGACGTTTGTCGGCGTTGAGCGCATCGACGAATAAACGCCTCTTCACTGCGATGCCGACGCGCGCGGTCAGACTCTGTTCCAACGACGACTCGACCGGCAGCAGCGCGAGGGCCGAGGCCAGCAGCGCGACCCATAGCAGCGTCAGGCTCGAGTGGTTGCCGACGCCGCCCAGCAGCACCACGAGTGCCCCCCAGCTTGCAATCCAGAGGCCGAACTGAAGCAGGTGCGTCAGCAGCAGCGGGGCGCACTGCCAGAAGGTAGTTTTCGCGGCAGCGGTCGCGTTCTTCGGTTCGAAGGTCCATCCGAGAAACAGTGGCCGCGCGAACCCGCGTTGTTGTCGCAGCGCGTTCGCGACACGCTTCGACCTGCGCCCTAGCGGTGCCGTCAGCACGGTGAAGGCTTCATCCGCAGGATCGGCTGACGTCATGACCAGACATCGGGCGAGGTCTGCGATTGCGATTCGAAGACGACGCCCGCTCGGCGCAAGTGCCACAGCGCAGCGCCGCGTCGCCGCTACGATGAACAAAGCGCCTGCTGCGTCTGGTAACGGCACCACGATCGGCGTGAGTGCGGTCAGCGAATCGGCGATGCGCTCGATGCGGCAGGTGATGCCGGTCATTTCGACGTCGAGCGTCGCGGCGGCGGACGTCAAGGCCGCTTCCAGCGGAGTGTCGTCGGGTAGCGCTGCCGTGGCGTTCGGTCCGATGTTGCTGTCGCGGTCTACGAGCCACGGCAGCGCTGAGGCGATCGCGCCGTTGGACCAGACGCAGTCGGCAAGCGTGGTCATGGCGTTACCGGTGCGGTGTGGTCGAACTCGACCACGCGCCACGGCGCCCCATGCAAACGCGCATTCAGCGCATCTTCGGCCGCAATCATCGCGGCATAGCGCGATGGTTGGCGCAGC
>CAZLDA010000029.1:0-7070 GCA_964557875.1 uncultured Pseudomonadales bacterium
CGCGTCGCGCGGTTTGGTTTTCATCCAGCGGCCGAGAATTTCCTCAGTTCGCCCGGCATAGCTCGGGTCGGGTGGTACCGGATAGTTTTCGGCCGTGTCGTAGAAGTCGATGCCGGCCTCGAAGCTGCGATCGAGAATGTCGATCGCAGCTTTCTCATCCGCCATCGAGCCGAACGTCATCGTACCCATGCAGATTTCGGAGACGACGATGCCGCTGCGGCCCAGACGGTTGCGTTTCATGAACGATCCTTACGTATGCTGATCAGGCCTGGCGGTAGAGCGCGCAGAGTTTGTTGCCGTCGGGATCGCGCAGATAAGCGAGGTACGTTTTGTCGCGGAAACCCGGCGGGTCTTCGCACGTTACGCCACCGTTGGCGATTCCCGCTGCGTGAAACGCCGCGCCCTGCTCGGCCGATTTCACTGCAAATCCGATCGTGCCGCCGTTCGCGTACGTCGCAGGCTTGCCGTTGATCGGCGTGGTGATTCCAAACATGCCGGTGGGGCTGCGATAAAAATAGCGGTTCTTGTTTGCGACACCCGGGCCGATGCCAAGCGTGCCGAGCACCGCATCGTAGAACTTCCTCGACTTCTCGAGATCGTTAACGCCGACCATGACATGGCTGAACATGATTCTCTCCTCCGTTGGCTTTTTCGGAACGGGCAATGGTACCCGACCCGCGCCGGTCGAATAACCTTCGAATAAATCGGTCTCGACCAGCCCTTCGGGGACCCCGTTGACTAAAGCGCGACGCCGCGAGACCGTCTGCAACAATCCGCATTGCAACGAGGTAACCCGTGAGCGACTCCGAATACGTACCGCCGAAAGTCTGGAAGTGGGATCAGGCCAACGGCGGGCGTTTTGCCAACATCAATCGTCCCATCGCCGGCGCCACGCAGGAAAAGGAGCTGCCGGTTGGCAAGCATCCGTTGCAGCTGTATTCACTGGCGACGCCGAACGGCGTGAAGGTGACAGTGATGCTGGAGGAACTGCTGGAGCGCGGCTTCACCGGCGCAGAGTACGACGCGTACACGATCAACATCGGCGACGGTTCCCAGTTCGGCAGCGGCTTCGTAGCGATCAACCCGAACTCCAAGATTCCCGCGCTGCTCGATCGCAGCACGCCGAAGCCGACGCGTGTATTCGAATCGGGCGCGATCCTCGTTTATCTGGCCGAGAAGTTCGGCGCGTTCCTGCCCACGGACCCGAGCGATCGCGCCGAGTGTCTGTCGTGGCTCTTCTGGCAGATGGGCAGCGCACCGTTCCTCGGCGGCGGGTTCGGCCACTTCTACGCGTACGCGCCCACGAAGATGCAATACCCGATCGACCGCTATGCGATGGAGGTGAAGCGACAACTCGATGTGCTGAACCGCAACCTTGCAGATCGCCGCTTCCTCGGCGGCGACGAATACACGATCGCCGACATGGCGACCTACCCGTGGTACGGCGCACTAGTGCTGCACAATATCTACGAGGCCGCGGAGTTTCTCGACGTAGCGACGTACACGAACGTCATCCGTTGGGCGAAAGAGATCGAACAGCGCCCCGCGGTGCAGCGTGGTCGCCGCGTCAATCGCCCCTGGGGGCCCGAAGCGGAACGTGTAGTCGAACGCCACAGCGCGCGCGACTTCGACCCCAAATAGCCAGCGACAGGAGAAGCCATGAGAACCATCCTGAAGGGCGTTGCGATCCTGTTTTTCGTCTACGTCGGCGTGGTCGTCGGATTCGAATCGCTCATCGGCTACTTTCAGCCGAAGGATGCGGGCACGATGGTGATCGCGACACACGACGACAGCGGCAATACGAAACAGCGCGTCGTCTCGCGCATCGAAAGCGACGGCAAGTTGTACGTGGCGGCCAATCATTGGCCGCGGCGCTGGTATAACGAAGTGCTCGAGAATCCTCAGGTGGATGTCACCCTGGACGGCAATACTCAGGCATACGTCGCAGTACCCGTAACCGGGGCCGAGTTCGATCGTGTGAACACCGAGCACGCCCTGCCGACGGTGGTTCGCGTGCTGACGGGTTTTCCGCCGCGACGGTTGGTTCGGCTCGACCCTGCGGCGGCGCCCGCCCCCGAAGCCTCCGGCGCCGGTTGAAGTTCGAGTGCTCCCGCTATCGCGGGCGTTCGCCCTTAAGGATTACGCGGTGCATCACGCGCCGCTCGCCGGGATAGTCGTTCAGCGGAAAGTGCTGCACCGAACGGTTGTCCCAGATCGCGAGCGTGCCGCGCGTCCAGCGCAGGCGCGTGAGAAATTCCGGTTGGATTGCGTGTTCTGCCAAATGGGTCAGCAGCGGCAGGCTCTGCTCGCGCGTGCGTCCGACGAAGCAGCGCGTGTGTGCGAGGCTTACGTATAGCGCCTTACTTCGACTGTCAGGATGTGTGCGAACCACCGGATGCACCGCGTCGGTAACGGTCGTGCCCGCAGCGCGGCGGTTGCGGTTTGCGCCGGCCACCTGCGCGTGCGCACCGTCGTCGTCGTGCACCAGCGAGGCCGTGTACTGCGCGGTCAGACCATCGATCTCAATACGCGTTTTCTGTGGCAACGCGTCATATGCGGCGTGCATGTCGGCGAACAGCGTATCGCCGCCCTGCTTCGGCAACGTAACTGCGTACAGCAGCGTCAGGCTGGGTGGTTCGGGCAGATAGCTCGAGTCGGTGTGCCAGATACCGCCGAAGTTCGATTCGTCTTCGGGTTCTTTGACGATCGGCACCACATACGGGTCGTCCGGCAACGATTGCGCGAACGGGTACACCTCTCTATCACCGAGCCGCGCCGCAAACGCACTCAGCGCGGCCGGGTCGAGTTGTTGATCGCGCAGTGCGAGTACGTGATGTTCGAGCAGCGCCGCGCGAATTTCGGAGAGCTGTGCGGCGTCGATCGTTCTCACATCGATACCGCTGACATCCGCGCCGAGCGCGCCGTCCATCGGACGTATCAGCACGGCACGTCGCCGGCGACGGTGATGCGGTGCATGCGGCGGTGCTGCGGGAAGAAGTCGTTCACCGGCTTGTGTTGTGTGGCGCGGTTGTCCCACATCACCAGCGTTTCAGGTTCCCAGCTGAGGCGCACCGTGAATTCATCCGTGGTGACGTGACGGAACAGCAGATCGAGAACCGCGCGACTCTCCGCGGCCGTCAGTTCGTTGATCCGCACCGTGAACAACGAATTCACGTAGATCGCTTTTCGACCGGTCTCGGGATGCGTGCGAACGACCGGATGCGACACCGGCGGATTGGCTGCGAGCGCTCCGGCCAGCCGTTCGTAGCCGCCGGGCTCCGCGAGGCTCTCCTTGAAACCGTGCGCAAAATCGTGCGTGGCGGTCAGTCCGTTGAGGAAGCTCTGCATCGATGGCGACAATGCGTCAAACGCAGCGGTCATACTGGCGAACAGCGTGTCGCCGCCGAACGGCGGAATCACTTTGCCGTGCAGCATAGTCAGCATCGGCGGCGCCGGCCTGAAGGTCATGTCGGTATGCCACATCTCGATCTTCGACGGCTTCTCTTTGGTGCTTTCGAGAATCTGCACGTCGGCGGTGCCGTCGACCACTTCATACGCCGGATGACCTTCGATCGGGCCGAACCGCACGGCGAACGCGCGCTGTTGCTGCGCAGTCATTCGCTGATCGCGGAAGAACAACACCTGATGTTCGAGCAGCGCTGCGCGAATCGCTTCGAACAACGCGTTCGAGCCGATCGCATCCGCTACCTGAACGTCGTGCACGAACGCACCGAGCGCGCCGGCGGCTTTTTCCAATCGCATCGTTCGGCGCGCCGCGTTACCGGTTCTGAATTTCTTTCAGACCCGCTTCGAAACGTTTGCGGATGACGTCGGCCGCATCGGATTGCGACTTGATGGCCATCTCGGCGAGTTCGCGCATGTTCGAAAGCGCTTTCTCGAACGCCTTCTGACCATGCTCCATCTGCTTTTGCGCCATTTCACCTGGAGGTGACTTCACGGTGTCGCTTACCGACGCCTGCCACGCTTCGAACGCTTCGCGCATCAACTCGGTTTGGCGCGTCATCAGATTCTGCCAACCCTGCAGTGCAGTCTGATTCGCTTCCTGCAGCGCTTTGATGTTCTCGCGCTGGCCTTCTATCAGCTTGCTGACGTCCACACCCGGAATCTGGAACTGCTTGAACAGCTCACCCACGTCGAGGCTTGCCCACGGATTTTTCGCGTCGTGATCAGCCATTTTGCCCTTCCTCTGTCTGTCACCCGCGGTCGAGTCTATATTCAGCCCCGATCCGAAAACAGCAACGATCCATGCCCATCCCATCTACGACCGCTGCAGAAGGCGCGATTCGGTTTCGCTACTCGCTGGACGTGCCGAGCAGCGCCGACTCGATCGACATTGAGCAATTCACGCAACTCGCCGCGTGGCGCACGATCCTGCGACAACTCGATCTGATCGGCCGGCATCCGCACCGTTACGACGGTTTTGCCTACGGCAATCTCAGCGTTCGAGACCACGCGGACCCGCAACGCTTTTACATCACGGCGAGCCAGACCGGCGGCGACGTGGATTTCGATCTCGCGCAGCTGGTGCGCATCGACCGCTGGGACGCGGAGCGTTTCGACGTATGCGCCACCGGTGTTGCACCACCGTCTTCAGAGAGCATCACGCACGGCATGGTGTACGCCGCCGATCCGACCATCGCGTGGGTGATGCACGTGCATACGCCGATCATCTGGCGGAAAGCGCTACAGTTGGGATTGCCGGTGACGGCGGAGGACGTTTCATACGGTTCGCCCGCAATGGCAAACGCCGTCTCGGCTCTTCTACGGCAACACCGTACCCGACCGCTGGCGTTTGCAACGCTGGGCCACGAAGACGGCGTATTCGTTTGTGGCGCAACCGCGCATGAAACCGGCGCATGCCTCGTTCGTATACTCGCGGATGCACTTGGCGGTGCGCGATGAGCAGCGTCGCGCCTGAACCCATCCGTTGGGCCAACGAGAGTCTGGAACTGCTGGATCAAACGCAGTTGCCGGAGCGCGTCGTGTTCGAAGCGCAGAGCTCGCTCGAGACCGTTTACACGGCCATCCAACAGCTGAAGGTGCGCGGCGCGCCGGCCATCGGTATTGCCGCCGCCTATGGCCTGGTCGTTGCGATGCAGCCTCACCGACACGGCAGCGGCGAGGCCTTCTACGACGCGCTGCGGTCGACGGCAGATCGCTTGCGCTCCGCGCGGCCGACGGCGGTGAATCTCGCCTGGGCAGTTGATCGCATCCTCGGGGCGGCCCAACCGGCGGGCGATGGCGCGGCGCGATATCGCCGAATCAAGGCCGCCGCCGAGGGAATTCACGAACAGGATCGGCGCATGTGCCGTGCGATCGGTCGCGCGGGACAACACCTGATAAAACCGGGCAGCGGAGTACTGACGCACTGCAACGCTGGAGCGCTGGCCGTATCCGAACTCGGCACGGCAACCGCACCGATGTATCTCGCGCACGCCGCCGGCGTCGCATTCCGTGTATACGCAGGTGAAACGCGGCCGCTGTTGCAGGGTAGCCGTCTCACCGCATGGGAGCTGCAGCAGGCCGGTATCGACGTGACGCTGATCTGCGACACGATGGTGGCGCGAATGATGGCCGAGGGGGCAATCGACACGGTGCTGGTGGGTACCGATCGAGTGACCCGCAATGGCGACGTCGTAAACAAGATCGGGACGTCCGCTATCGCGATACTGGCACGCCACTTCGGCATTCCATTCTACGTCGCGTGTCCGTCTTCGACGTTCGATCCGGCGACGCCCGACGGCGCTTCGGTGGTCATCGAAGAACGTGCTCCCGACGAAGTACGCCGCGTGCTCGGCCGCGCTGTCGCGCCAAGCGACGTGAAGGTGCGCAATCCGGCATTCGACGTGACCCCACACGATCTCGTCACCGGATTCATCACCGACGCGGGATTGCTGGGTCCGCCTTTCGACCAAACGCTGCAACGGCTCGCTGCATCTAACGAGGATTCTAAGGTGCTGCGATCATGAATCGCTATCGGCCGCCGCGAGCGAAGTCGACTTCGCTCATCACGCCGACAGGCCAGCGCCGGTTGACCGACGAGCTGCAATATCTGTGGAAGGTGAAGCGCCCGGAGGTGACGCGTAAGGTCGCAGAAGCCGCCGCACAGGGCGACCGATCGGAGAACGCCGAATACATCTACGGCAAGAAGCAGCTGCGCGAAATCGATTCGCGAATTCAGTTTCTGTCGAAGCGCCTCGACGAACTCGTTGTGGTAGACCGAACTCCGCCCGATCGATCGCGCGTATTCTTCGGCGCCTGGGTAACGCTCGAAGACGAAGATGGGGCAATGCATCGTTATCGGATCGTCGGTCCCGACGAATTCGATCGCGAACCGGGCTACATCAGCATCGACTCACCGGTGGCAAAGGCGCTTCTAAAGAAGGCGCGCGGCGACGACGTCGAGGTGAAGCGGCCCGACGGCACCATGTACTTCCACATAGTGGAGATCAAATACGATGAACCCGATTGAGACGCACCCAATTGAGATCAGGGCGCTCGACCACGTGGTGCTGCGAGTTCGCGATCTGGATGCGTCGCTCGCCTTCTACCGCGACGCGCTGGGGCTCACCATCGAACGGCAGCTCGACATCGGCCTGGTACAACTGCGCGCCGGCGCGTCGCTCATCGATCTGGTACCCGTTTCGAGCCCACTCGGGCAGTTGGGCGGCGCGGGTCCGGGAATGGACGCACGCAACATGGATCACTTCGCGCTGGAACTCGGCCGTTTCGACGCAGCCGCGATCGCAGCACATCTCACCGCGCACGGCATCGAGCACGGCGCGCCCTCGCAACGTTACGGCGCCAAAGGCACCGGACCCTCGATTTACATCAAAGATCCCGACGGAAACACGGTCGAACTGAAGGGACCTGCGACGGATTAGCGCGCCGCAGGCGTAGGAAGGTGTAGGAACCACACCAGGAGCTTTCCGATGTTCTCGCAGGATCGACGATTCAGATACGGGGCCAGTGGCTTGTTGCTGGCCGGCTTCATTGCGCTCTTTGCACTCATTGCAAGAGCGGCGCTGGCCGCAGACGCACCCGCCACA
>CAZLDA010000029.1:7170-14307 GCA_964557875.1 uncultured Pseudomonadales bacterium
GATCTCTTCAAGGCGCTCGACGCCGACCACAACGGTCAGCTCTCTCAAGCCGAATTCGCGAAGGCGTGGGAAACCGCGCAGACGATGATGAAGACGCAGATGTTCAAGAAACTCGATAAAAATGGCGACGGCGTGCTGACGAAGGACGAGTTCCCGGCGTTCTCTGCCAAGTTGAAGACGCTGGATACCAACGGTGACGGCACGGTGACGCGCGACGAAATGAAGGCAGGACGCGCAGCATCGCCCCCAGCTTCACAAACGCCTTCGCAAACGCCCGCGCCGCCGCCCAATTGAGGCCGTCGATTGCCGAACCCCACCGACGAGGAACTCATGGCGCAAGTGCAGCGCCACGATCGGGAGGCGTTCACACGCCTCCTCGATCGACACCTCGCGGGGTTGCAGAAGTTCCTGATCCGCATGACCGGCAACGGGGCCGATGCAGACGAAGTGGCACAGGAAGCGTTTCTGCGCATCTGGACCCGCGCCGACAGCTGGCAGAGCGATCGCGTGAGGTTCACGACATGGTTGTTTCGGATCGCGCGCAATCTGGCGATAGACCGGCATCGCAGAAGACGGGAGACGAATGATGAGGATCTGGAGCAGATCGTCGACGAAACACCGGACACCGCGCACACGATCGATGCCGAGAGGCGCCGCAAGATGATGCAGAACGCAATCGCGCAGTTACCCGAACGCCAGCGCACCGCGCTGGTGTTGTGCCATTTCGACGGAATGTCCAATCCGGATGCAGCCGCGGTGCTGGATGTCAGCGTAGATGCGCTCGAGTCGCTACTCTCGCGCGCCCGACGATCACTGAAGACTGCGTTGCGCCCACTGATTGAGATTCGAGAGACGCAGCCATGCACGACAAGCCGATGAACATCGAGGAATTCGAGCTGCTGCTCGACCGCCATGGTGCGGATCTCGAACGATGGCCAGTGGATTTGGCCGCGACAGCAAAGCGTCTGATCGCCGATTCGAACGCGGCCCGTTCGCTGCTGGCGGAGTCCAGCGCCTTAGACGCGCTGTTAGGCGACGCACTCCCCGCCGCCACGCTGTCGACCGGCGCGGTGCGCAGCCGCATTCTCGCAGCGGTTGCGGAAGAGACGGCCGCGCCGAGCATGTTCGGGTGGCTGAAGTTGGGTCGCCTTTTGCGACCGGTGGCGATTGCCGCCGCGATCATCCCATTGGCGCTGGGCTATGCAATGGGCGTCGGCTCCGGTGGAGTGAACGAAGATCTCGCCTCCGACGTCAGCCTGCTCGCCTTCGCCGACTACGAGGCGTACTCGGATGCGAACTAACAAGTGGCTGATCGGCGGACTGGTGCTGTCGCTGATACTGAACCTTTTACTGGTCGGCTTCGTCGCGGGCCGCGCGTCGGGGTTCGGCCCACCCGGATGGGGACCCGACCCCACGGCCGGCTTCTTCCGTTTGCTCGGATTTCTTTCGGACGATCGCCGTGCTGCGATTGCACCCGAACTTCGTAAACACAAGGACGAGTTGTGGCCGGTACTGCGCAAGATGCGCGGTGAACAACGCAAGGTTTTCGAAACGCTGACGGCTGACCCGTTCGAACCCGCGGCGCTCGAAGCGGCGCTTGCCGAGCTGCGCACGAACCTCAGCGCCGCGCAGGTTGCAAGCCATCGCGCATTCGTCGAAATGGCGAAGTCGCTGACGCAAGAAGAGCGCGAGTCGCTAGCGCATGCGATGCGGCGCCCGCCGCGGCCCGGCATGGGTGGCTCAGAACGGCGGCAACACCCGCCGTTCAGGATGCATCCCGGGAGCAGCGGGGACCAACCCCCTCAAGAAGTCCGTTAGCGACGGTGCAACGGCGCGTATCGGTTTTGCACCGGGCGCTTCGAGCACCACCTGGCCGCTCCCGTTATCGACCGAGAGGAACAAATCCGATTCGGGTTCGGTGCACGCGAAGAACACCGTGAACGGTGCCCGCGCCCGACGCTTGGCAAGTGCGTGACCGATCAGGTTCTCCACCAGGCGCTCTGCATCCGCCGGATTCCACAGCAATATCAAACTAACGTGACCTTCCTGCGCGGTTGCTTCGAGCCCGCCTGACCAATATCTGCCGTAGTACGACTTTATGTCGGGATGAATCGCGGTTTCGAGCGCGCGTTCGAGACCTGCGAAGTCGTCCGCGAATGCACGCCGCAGAGGCCGCCACGCCACACATCGTTCATCGTCGAGCACGGTGAATGGGTCGCCTGTTTCGCACGGTGAGCGCCATTGCGGATCGAACGGATCGATCAACTGCGGATATTGCTGCACGTAGCGTTCGACGAATGCGTCGAGTTCGCTCGCGACGTCCGTCATGCCTGTTCCCAAGTACCTGTAACCAAGTAGCACCGCCAGATGGATTGTCGTTAAATGCGCGGGCGATGAAATCCCTGACTCTGAATCCGATCCACCACGTCGAAGGAGTGGTGAAGCTGCCCGGCTCGAAGAGCATTTCGAACCGGGTTTTGCTGCTCGCCGCGCTGGCCGAGGGTACCACGCGCATCACCAATCTCCTCGACAGCGACGACACGCGCTACATGCTCGATGCGCTCGTCGCGCTGGACGTCAGCGTCACTCGAAGCGGCGACATCGCGGAATTGGTCGGCAAAGGGGGTCCGCTGGTCACCACGGACATCGAACGCGAGTTGTATCTCGGCATGGCGGGCACGGCATATCGGCCGCTAACGGCTGCACTATGTCTCGGTCGCGGCACGTTCAGCCTGATGGGCAGCGAGCGCATGACCGAACGCCCGATCGCAGATCTGGTAGACGGGCTGCGCGTTCTCGGCGCCCGCATCGAATACCTCGGCCGCGACGGATTTCCACCGCTGCGCGTGTACGGAACGGGAATGCGCGGCGGCAACGTGCGCATGCGCGGCAACGTGTCGAGCCAGTTCCTGACATCGTTGATGATGGCCGCGCCGCTGGCAGACGCTCCCGTCACGGTGACGATCGAGGGCGAGCAGGTGTCGAAACCCTACCTCGACATCACGCTGAACCTCATGCGGCGCTTCGGTGTGCGCGCAAGCCACGACGAGTATCGGCGCTTCGACATTCCAACCGGCCGCTACCACTCGCCGGGATCGATCCTTGTAGAAGGCGACGCCTCCTCGGCAACGTATTTCCTCGCGGCCGCCGCAATTCGCGGCGGGCCGGTGCGCGTGCAGGGCCTCGGCCGCGACAGCGCACAAGGCGACATCGCATTCGCCGACGTATTGCGTGCGATGGGTGCGAAGGTGCGCGTCGACGACGACTTCGTGGAAGTGAGCGCAGCGCGCCTGCGCGCCGTAAACCTCGATCTGAATGCAATTCCCGACGCGGCGATGACGGTTGCCGTGCTCGGGTTGTTCGCCGACGGCACGACGCGAATCCGCAATATCGCAAACTGGCGCGTGAAGGAAACCGATCGCCTCGCTGCCATGGCCACGGAATTGCGGAAACTCGGCGCGCACGTCACCGAAAGCCCCGACAGCATCGAAGTGACGCCGCCAAAACGCTTCGAGCCCGCGCAGATCGAAACGTACGGGGACCACCGCATCGCCATGTGTTTTTCGTTAGCCGCACTCGGCGGTGTGCCCGTCACCATTCTCGATCCGGATTGCGTCGCCAAGACCTTCCCGGACTACTTCGACGTGTTTGCATCGATCTGCCATGAGCGCTGAGGCGCGCAACACACCGCGCCTGGATGCCGCGCGACGCGAGTTGCTGGCAAAAACACCGAAGTGTCGTGAAATCTCGAACACGCGCTCCGAGATTCTCAACTCGGGTCTCGCGGCCAATCTCGAGATGCCGCACCCGATCTTCATCGAAAGCGGCCTTGGTTCGCGCGTGTTCGATGCCGACGGCAACAGCTACATCGATACGTCGGTCGGCTTCGGGCTGCACGTACTGGGGCACCGGCATCCGGCAATTCACGATGCAATCGTCGCGCGCGCCGACAAGGGCTGGATGTTCGGCATCCACACGACGTCGCAGATGGATCTGGCGTCGCTGTTCCACGAAGCGAGCCCCTGCGCTGAACGCGTGGTGTTCTGCAACACGGGCACGGAAGCAACGTTCTACGCGATGCGCGCCGCGCGCGGATTCACCGGCCGCGAAAAGATCGCAGTATTCGACGGCTGTTATCACGGTGCGCACGACTACGGCATGCTCGTTGCCGATCCGTCGAGTCCGCCCGAAGCGCTGCGCACGCTGCCGATGGGACGCGGCGTACCAAAGGCCATCGGGGATTTGATGACGATGTTGCCGTATCGGCACGCGGCGGCATTCGATCTGATCCGCAAACACAAGGACGAACTCGCCGGGGTGATGGTAGAAGGCGTGCAGAGTTCGAATCCGCAACCGGGCGCTGGAGAGTTCCTTCGAGAACTCGCAGCCGTATGTCGTGAATCCGGCGTGCTGTTCATGATCGACGAAGTGATCACCGGGTTCCGACTGACTTACGAAGGGGCGCAGGGGCTGTTCGGCGTGGTGCCCGACCTCGCGACATACGGCAAGGCGCTCGGCGGCGGCATGCCGATCGGCGCCATCGCCGGACGCGCCGACATAATGGACGTGTTCACCGGTCTCGGTGCACAACGCGGCATTTTCTCGGGCGGCACCTTTTCCGGGAATCCGATGACCATGGCGGCCGGTGCAGCCGCGGTCGGTTACATGAAGGCGCACCCCGAGATCTATCCGTACATGAACGGCGAAGGTGACCGGTTGGCCCGCGCCTTCAACGCGTTCTGCAGCGACCGTCAGTGGCCCGTGCAGATGAAGAACGTGGGATCGATGTTCCACATCTACTTCCAGCGCGAGCCGCTCGACAGCGTGCGCGACATCCGTCCGCGCCACCCCGCCGCGGAGAAAGCGTTCTATCTGCACGCGCTGAATCGCGGCGTGCTCGTGCCGGGAACGCAGCGCGCTTTCCTATCTGCCGCTCACTCCCGAGATGACGTCGATACACTGATCGACGTGTTCACCACATCGCTGACCGACGTCGAATCCGACGGACTCTTCGCGGCTCGATAGTCGAGCGCTATCACCGCGGCGATTCCGTCACGTTCGCCGCCAATCGGAAGCGTGGTTTCGGCGCATCGATCGCTTCGCCGCTACGCGCGATGCGTGCCTCTAGCGCCGTCAGGAACGCCGACCACGATGCTGCGAACTCCGGATCGGCGGGGGATGCACCGGTGATCAGCCGGGTCAGCTGCGGGAACGCGAACGGACACAGCGCCAGCGCCGCGAATGCGAGTTCGAGGTGCGACGTCTCGAGTTCGTTTCTGTGGCCGACGGACGGGCGACCACCGTTCGGGGCTTTGGTCACGCCGCGGCGCCGGTCGTCTCCGGCCAACGCCTCCCACATCAGCAAACGGATCCGATCGGGCCGATCGGAGACGGCGGCGTATCGCTCAGCCAGCGATGCGGGCGGCGCGTCGGTTCGAGTAGAACCGAGTTGGTCGTCGAGCACGGCAGCGAATAACCCTTCCTTGCTCGCAAAGTAGTGGTACAGCATCCGCTTGTTCACTCCGGCGGCCGCGGCGATCGCGTCGATCCGCGCCCCTGCGGGACCCACGGCCGCAAACTCCGCAACCGCCGCATCGAGGATGGCGCGCCGCGTTCGATCCGGATTGCGAGTCTTAGTAACCATACGGTTACTATCATGTAACCGCCTGGTGAAGAAGTCCACGATTCACGCACTGATTCAGCTGCACCCTGCCGGTGCGGGGCGCTGGCGGCATTTGACGAACAGTTCTGCTATAAAGGCGCGCGCTTTTTGTACGTGCTGGAAAGGACCCTGCCGATGCCGAATCCGCTTACCCGCATTTCGCTGCTGTTGATGACCATCGGTCTGCTGCTGGCGGGTAACGCCCAGGCCGCGAGGGAATCGCTGGATGCCAACGTCCAGTCCGCCCTGGCCAACTTCAAGGCCAAGATCCCGCTGGCGCCGCAACTCATCGAGAAGTCGGTCGGCATTCTGGTGTTTCCCAAGGTCTACAAGGCCGGCCTCATCTTCGGCGGCGGAATCGGCGACGGGGCATTGCTGGTGGGCGGTGAAACCGTGCAGTACTACCGCACCACCTCGCTGTCGTACGGCTTTCAGCTAGGCGTGCAATGGCGCACCGAAATCGTGATGTTCATGACGCAGGAGGCGCTCGACAAGTTCCGCGCCGGTAACGGCTGGCAGGCCGGCATCGACGGCAGCATCGCGGTGATCGCTTTCGGGGTCGGCAACAGCATCGACACGGACAACATCCAGGAACCCATCATCGGGTTCATCTTCGACGACAAGGGGCTGATGTTCGATCTGTCCCTGAAGGGCAGTAAGTACTGGAAGGTCGAAGAGCACTCGACGTCTAACTGAGTCGCTCCAACAACTGGTAGAGGTGCGCCAGACGATGGCGCTCCGCCACGCCCGCGACCGGTCGGGACGCAATCAGGAACGCTTCGATTCCCACGGCACGCGGCCCGAAGTAGTCGCACTCGGGACTATCTCCCACGAAGACCACATCGCTGACCGAGGCACCGATTGCGTCGAGGTGCGCCAGATAGATGCTCGGATGCGGTTTGCGGAATCCGTGTCCGACCGACGTGGTCACCCGCTGAAACGAATCGCGCATGTTCAGCCGCTCGATCAAGCCGACCACCATCGGCTCGTGATGCGTGTTGCTGAGCACCGACTTCGACCCCGGCAACGCGTCGAGCCAGTTCGTCAGGTTCGTAAGCCCATGGACGTTCTCGGTCCAGTCCCGAAGGTAAGCGTCGATGAACTCGTCGAGTCGCGCATCGGTAACCGTCACACCCAGCTCTTCGAACAGCAGGTGCGCCGCGTCGCGCATGCTGAATTCACGCAGCGTGGCACCTGCTGACGTCTCCAGCACGGCGAAACACTCGGTAAAACGCTCGGTAAGCACTTCCGCCGTCGGTTCGACGCCGTACGCGGTCAACGCATCGAGCGCGCGCGTTACCGGATTACCGAGCACTCCCTCGCGATACGTCACCAGCGTTCCGAAGAAGTCGAAGATGAAATGCACGGGGACCTTCAGCGAAACAGTCCGGAACGACTGCGTTCTAGATCGAGCAGCCACCGCTTCGTATCGAGCCCCCCACCGAATCCGGTGAGCGACCCGTCGCTTCCGATCA
>CAZLDA010000030.1:0-7555 GCA_964557875.1 uncultured Pseudomonadales bacterium
TCCGCGTAGCCATCGCGCACGAGCACGTCGCGAGCCTTCGACAGTATGTCGTCGATGCGCGCGGGCGTGCTGCTGCGCACCCAGGTGCGGACGTTCGTTGCCTTCTTCGTAGCGTGCATGACTTCGATCGACCTCAGAGCGCGCTCGGTTTGCGCGGCGGTGTTCGTTGACGTGTGCATGTTAGCCGCGCCGGGCGCGCGATACAGGCGGTGCGATTAATTATTGGTCGGTTGACCAACAAATGTCTCGCATGGCAGGATGCGGGAAATCCCGTAGTGGACCCCCCATGGCGCAGCGTCCCAATTCGCACGAGGCACCCGCAGACGTAACCGTCGTCGGTCTCGGCCGTATGGGTGCTGCACTCGCGCGCGCGTTGCGGGCAGGTGGACGCAGCGTCGCGGTGTGGAATCGCGATGCGTCGAAGTCGGCACCGCTCGCCACGGTCGGCGCGCAGGTGTGCGCGACGCTCGATGAGGCGGTGCGCGCGAGCGACTGCATCGTCGTGTGCGTGACGCGCTACGCGACGTGGACGCAGCTCGCGAACGCGCTGCCGGCTGGCGCGCTCGACGGCCGCACCGTCGTGCAGCTGTCGAACGGCGCACCGGACGAAGCGAAGGCGTTGCGCGATCTGCACGCACGGCTCGGCGCCGCGAGTCTCGACGGCTCCATCCTCGGCTGGCCGAGTCAGGTGGGTTCACCGAAGTTTCCGATCACGGTCAGCGGCGATGCGCAGGCTTTCACGCGCGTGGCATCGTTACTCGCGCCGCTCGGTGACGTGCAGTTCGTTGGCGAAGACATCTCCGCGTCGAGCGGTCTCGAAGCCGCGCTGCTGTTCTTCACGAACGCCAGCCTCGTCTGTTATCTGCAGAGCGCGGCGCTGCTGCGCGCAGCCGGCGTGCCGCACACGGAGTTCTCGAAACGCCTCGGCACCGTGCTGCCCGTCGTCGAATGGCTCGTCGGCGAAAGCGACAAGGCCATCGCCGCCAACGACCACCGTGGTACCGAAGCGACGCTGCTCACGTACCACCAGAGCTTCCTCGATCTGCAGAACTTCGCCGATCGCGCGCACACACCGGACGGTCTCATCGCGGCCTTCACGAACGTGATGCAGCAGGCGATCGACGCAGGGCGCGGCAACGAAGAACTCTCGGCGCTGTACGAAGTGCTGCGGCCCGCGCGCGCCGCGTCTGACGAACCCACTCGTCGCTAACGGAACCTCTAAGGGGCAAACGAACATGGCAGGACTCACCGCTCTCCCCAACACCGCCACCCCCGAGCAGGCGATTGCGGTGATCGATCGCGACGGCGGCGTGATCATCGAGAATTTCCTGTCGCCGCAAACGCTCGCCGGCCTGCGCGCCGATCTGCTATCGAAGCTCGCGGGCACGTCGGCGGGCCGCGACACGTTCTCGGGCAAGAACACGCGGCGACTCGGCGCGCTGTTTTCGCACACCCGCCACTGCGCGGAGATCGTCACGCATCCCATCTACCTGCCCGTCGCCGAGCACTACCTCAGGAAGCCGCATGAAGTGTGGGTCGGCGAACACCGTTTCACGATGACGCCGGACGTGCGCATCGGCGTGACGCAGGCCATCCAGATCGGGCCCGGCGAGGGCGCGCAGCCGCTGCACCGCGACGACAACTCGTTCATGTGGCGCCACCCGACGGGCGGTCGCGAAGGGCGCGTGCAGATCATGATCGCGATCTCGGACTTCACCGAGGAGAACGGCGGCACGCTCGTCATTCCGGGCAGCCACCTGTGGGACGAGCAGCGCAAGCCGGAGCGTTCGCTTGCGGTCTCCACGGTGATGAAGGCGGGCACTGCGCTCATCTTCATCGGCTCGACGTTCCACGCCGGCGGCCACAACCGCACCGCCGATCAGTACCGAACGGGCCTCACGATCGCGCTCGATGCGTCGAACGTGCGGCAGGAAGAGAACATGTATTTGGCGCTCTCGCCGCAGGTGGTGGCGAGCTATCCGGAGCAGATCCAGCGGCTGCTCGGCTGGTCGGCCGGCAACAATGCGATGGGCTGGGTCGAAATGGACGGTCAGATGGCCGATCCGATTCACCTCCTCAAAGGTAGCGATCCGCGCCGGCTCGTCGCGGTGACAGGTCAGGCGCAGGCGTAGCCTCGAACCCATTCAGCAAAACGCATTCGGAGACCTCTCGATGGTTTGGATGAATACGAAGGACAAGGCACTGAAAGATCGTGCGCGCAAAGTGATTCCGCGCGGCATGTACGGTCACGAATCTACGGTGCTGCTGCCGAAGGACTTCCCGCAGTTCTTCCATCGCGCGAAAGGTGCGCGCTTGTGGGATGCGGACGGCAACGAGTACGTCGACATGATGTGCGCGTACGGCCCGAATCTGCTCGGCTACGGATTCGAACCGGTGGAACGCGCAGCGGCCGCACAACAGGCGCTCGGTGATGCCATGACCGGACCTTCGGAAATCATGGTCGATCTCGCGGAAGCATTCGTCGGGATGGTTACGCACGCGTCGTGGGCGATCTTCTGCAAGAACGGTACGGATGCAACGACGATGGCGACCGTCGTTGCGCGCGCACAAACGAAGCGCCGTAAGTTGCTCTATGCGAAAGGCACGTATCACGGCGCCGCGCCGTGGTGTACGCCGGTCGAGGCGGGCGTGTTGCCGGAGGATCGCGCGCACATCGTCTACTACGACTACAACGACACGCAGAGTCTCGAAGCGGCATTCCGCGAACACTCGGGCGACGTCGCGGGGCTGTTCGTCACGCCGCTCGTGCACGAAGTGTTCATCGACGAAACCGATCCCACCGTCGAATTCGCAACGCACGCGCGGCGTTTGTGCGACGAGCACGGCGCGCTGCTGATCGTGGACGACGTGCGCGCCGGCTTTCGTGTGGCGCGCGACTGCAGCTGGTCGAAGATCGGCGTGCAGCCGGACCTGTCGACGTGGGGCAAGTGTTTTGCGAACGGCTATCCGATCTCGGCGCTGCTCGGTTCAGATACCGCGCGCAAAGGCGCCGAAGAAGTGTACGTGACCGGTTCGTTCTGGTTCGGTGCAACGGCGATGGCCGCGGCGATCGAAACGCTGAAACACATTCGCGAAAGCGACTACCTCGAACGTATGGTCGAAGCGGGCCAACGGTTTCGCGATGGCGTGCAGGAACAGGCGAACCGTCACGGTTTCTCGGTGCGCCAGACCGGCCCCGTGCAGATGCCCCAGATCCTGTTCGACGACGATCCGGACCTGCGCGTAGGCCTCGCGTGGGCCACCGAAACGCTGAAGCGCGGTGCGTACATTCACCCGTTCCACAACAACTTCCTCTCGGCCGCGCACAGGCGCGAAGACATCGACGCCGTGCTGGGCGCAACGGACCAGGCATTCGCGGCGATCAAGCAGCGCAAGCGCTTCGAGCCGCATCCGATTCTCTCCCGCATTCTCGCTTCACACTGAAGGCACGTTGAACGCGACGCGAATCAGGACGACGATCTGCAGCCGACGAGTCACCAGGAGTTCAAAATGAGCGAAGCACTGAAGACCACCTTCGATCTGCCGCTCGACCAGATCGAGATCTGGCGGCCCGAGCTGTTCCAGAACAACACCTTCGAACCGTACTTCGCACGTCTACGCAAAGAAGATCCGGTGCATTTCACGGCGGAGAGTCCCTACGGCCCGTTTTGGTCGGTGACGAAGTTCGACGACATCATGTACGTCGACACGCATCACGAGATCTTTTCCTCGGAAGGCGGCATCTCGCTCGACGACGACCCGCCCGATTTCGAGTTGCCGATGTTCATCGCGATGGATCCGCCTAAACACGATCTGCAGCGCAATACCGTGAGAGGCGTGGTTGCGCCGCCGAACCTGGCGAAACTCGAAGGCACCATCCGTGAACGCGCGGGACGGATCCTCGACGATCTGCCGGTGGGCGAAACGTTCAACTGGGTGGACAAGGTGTCCATCGAATTGACCACGCAGATGCTCGCCACCTTGTTCGATTTCCCGTTCGAGGAGCGGCGCAAACTGACGCGCTGGTCCGACGTCGCGGTGGCCGATCCGACGGCGCCGGGGTTCGACGTCGAGCAGCAACAGGCCGAGCTGCTCGAGTGCCTCGAGTACTTCACCCGACTGTGGAACGCGCGCGTCGACAAGACCGGCAACGATTTGATCACGATGCTGGCCAACGGCGAGTCCACGAAGAACATGTCGCCGATGGAATACCTCGGCAACATCATCCTGCTCATCGTCGGCGGCAACGATACGACGCGCAATTCGATCTCGGGCGGCGTGTACGCGCTGAACAGGTATCCGAACGAGTACGCGAAGCTGCGCGCGAACCCCGCCCTGATACCTAACATGGTCTCGGAGATCATCCGCTGGCAAACGCCGCACACGCACATGCGGCGCCGCGCGCTCATCTACACCGTTCTGCGCGGCTTGTCGATCAAGTATGGTACCAAGGTCGTCTTATGGTACGTGTCCGGCAATCGCGACGAAGACGCCATCGACGATCCGGACGCCTTCATCATCGATCGTCCCAAGGCACGCCATCATTTGTCGTTCGGCTTCGGCATCCACCGCTGCATGGGCAACCGTTTGGCAGAGATGCAATTGCGGGTGGTGTGGGAAGAGATCATGAAACGCTTCACGAACGTGGAAGTCGTTGGCGAGCCGACGCGCGTGCGCTCGAACTTCATCAAGGGCTACTCGAAACTACCTGTGCAGGTGCATCGCGTATGAAACTCGAATCACTCCCGTTCGGTTCACCCACCGCCGACGTCGTGCGGCTCGTCCATCGCGACGGCGCAGTCATCCTGCGCGACGTGTTGAACGCAGCGCAGATCGCACAGATCAATGCGGATCTCGACGGCCTGATGGAGGCGACGCGCTGCGGCTCCAACAAGACCAACGTCGATCAGCAGGAATTCCACGGCCATCGAACGAAACGCCTGACGAACCTCGTTACGCTGAGCAAGACGGCGCGTGAGGATTTCATCGGCAATCCGATCACGCTCGCCTACGTGAAGGAACTGTTCAAAGACGTCTGCGACACGTTCTGGCTGCAGGCATCGCAGACGATCGAAATTCATCCCGGCGAGAAGGCGCAGTTCCTGCATCGCGACATGGAAAACTATCCGGTGTTTCGCCGCTACGGTCCGAAAGACGCGCCCGAATTGACCGTGAATTTCCTACTCGCGCTGGTCGACAGTACCGAAGCTGCGGGCGCGACGCGCGTGATTCCAGGGAGCAACCATTGGCCGTTCGAGGAACGCGGTACGCCGGAAATGACGATCGCAGCGGAGATTCCGGCCGGCTCGGCGATTCTGATGAGCGGCAAGACGATCCACGGCGGCGGCGCGAACGTCACGCCCGACGTCAAGCGTCGGGTCGTCGCGATCTCGTTCAACCCGGGCTTCCTCGTGCCCGAGGAAGCCTACCCCTTCACAGTGCCGTTGGAGGTGGCGCGCGCGATGTCGCCGGAGGTGCAGCAGCTGATCGGATTCCGCTCGTTCCATCAGTTCCGCCAGCACGGCGGCAGTCTGTGGCAACACAACTACGAAGAGCTCGCGGATCACCTGCAGCTCTGAACCGGCCGGCACAATTCGCGATTACCGAGGCTTGAACGATGAGCGTTGATTTTTCTGTAAAAGGCAAAGTCGCGATCGTCACCGGCGGCTCGAAAGGCATCGGCCGCGCGATTGCGCTCGCACTTGCCGAGCACGGCGCCGACCTGACGATCTCGGCGCGCGGTGAAGACGCACTTGCGAGCACGAAACGCGAGATCGAAGCGTTGGGCCGCAAGTGCCTCGCGGTGTCCGCCAACATGGCGGACGAAGACGACTGGAAGCGGCTCGTCGATGCAACGATCGCCGAGTTCGGCGGCGTCGACATCCTGGTCAACAGCGCCGCGGTCGACTCGGGTTACGCACCGGCCGAGAACACCGACCTCAAACGCTGGGACCTCGTGATGAAGGTCAACCTGAAAGCGCCGTTCGCGCTTTCGGTCCTGTGCCTGCCTTCGATGCGCGCGCGCGGCGGCGGCTCGATCATTCACATCACGTCGAACGAAGGGCTGCGCCCGACTTACGGCATGTGCGCGTATTCGGTGAGCAAAGGCGCGCTCATCACGTTGACGCAGCAGAACGGCAAGGAATGGGCGCCGAGCCGAGTGCGCGTGAACTGCATCGCGCCGGGTCTGGTGCAAACCGAGATGGCCGCGCCGCTTGTCGAGATGTTCCTGAAGCAAGGCAAACTGCCGAACCCGATGCAGCACGTCGCCGTACCGGACGACATCGCCGGCATTGCGCTCTTTCTCGCGAGCGATGCGGGGCGCTACGCAACGGGACAGAACTTCACCATCGACGGCGGCGAGATGGTGCTGGCGCCGACGGATCAGCTTTGACGTCTCGTCTGCGCCGGACCGATGACACGAAGGCGGCTTCCGCTGACCGCGCCTCCGGCAATCGAACGTAGAATGCGAGACTCATGCAAACGGGGATCGCCGCCATGGTCCGTGCCGCCTGCCACTGCACCGCAGTCCGTCTCGAAATCAGCGAGCTGCCCGATTGGGTGCTCGACTGCAACTGCACGCTGTGTCGCCGCTATGGCGGAATGTGGTCTTACCCGAAGCCCGGAACGGTGACGGTGCTGAGCCCCAGAGAAGCGACCGAGACGTATCGCTGGCTCGACGGCGATCTGGCGTTCCATCGCTGCAAAGTCTGCGGCTGTGTCATGTACATGGAAGCGGTGAAGGAAGAACCGCCGGTTATCTACGGCATCAATGCGCGGACGATCCCCACGCTCGATCCGGCGAGCGTTCGCATCCGGCAGAAGGACAACGGCCACACCGGCCGCTTCTGGACGCGCGCCGACGGTCCGGTAGAGGCGAGCCATCATCCGAAGATGCCGCCGCCGGGCGAGAACGACTGGCGCTGACGTCGAGCGGATTTCGCGTGACGTGCGGGCGACGGACTAAGGCACCAGCACGATCTTGCCGAACACTTCGCGATCCTCCATCAGGCGCTCGGCCTCGCGGACCTCGGTGAGCGGCATCACGCGATCGATCACAGGCACGAGCGTTCCGGCCGCGGCGTGATCGAGCAGCGTGATGATGTCGCTGCGCCGCCAGCCGTTCGAACCGAGCAGTGTGTGCTCGTACGTCCAGACATAGCGGACGTCGATGTGTTCGTCGAAGCCGGCCGTCGCACCGCACGTGACGAGCCGCGCGCCGACCTTCATGCAGCGCGTCGAATCGAGCCAGGTGTTGCCGCCGGTGCAGTTGACGACCAGGTCTACGCCGCCGGTGCCGCTGATACGCGGCTTGCCGACGAGATTCCACACCGTGTCACGCATGTTCTGCTTGACGTAGTCGATGCCGTGATCTGCGCCGAGCTGAGCGAGTCGTTCGAGTTTAGATGCACTCGACGCGCACGCGATCACCGTTGCGCCCACCTGCTTCGCGAGCAATACGCATGCCGTGCCGACGCCGCCGCTCGCGCCGAGCACCAGCACAGTGTCGTTGGGTCCAACCGCCGCGCGTGTCACCATCATGCGGTGCGCGGTC
>CAZLDA010000030.1:7565-14059 GCA_964557875.1 uncultured Pseudomonadales bacterium
ATGCTGGCGGCGACTTCGTAGCTGACGCTCGTGGGGATCGGTACGAGTTGCGATGCGTGCGCCGCGCAGTATTCGGCGCGCCCGCCATTGAAACGCTCGCCGATCAATCCCACCGCCGGCAGCAACGGATCGATCAGCACGCGATCGCCCACCGCCGCGGTGGCCACGTTCGAGCCGAGCTCCACCACCTCGCCCGCAATGTCGGAGCCGATCACCAGCGGCAGCGGCAACTTGATGCCGGGCATCCCCCGACGGCTGAAGATGTCGTGGTAGTTGATCGAACACGCACGCACCGCGACGCGCACCCAGCCGGGCTGCAGTGCGGGTTCGGGGAAGTCGTCCTCGAGCAGGATGTTGTCGAGCGAGCCGTGTTCACGAACGACTGCGGCGCGCATCGATGCTCTCCGTTTCCCATTGGGCGCTACGAACATACGCCGACCGGTGTGCGCGCGTCACCGCTGTGTCGGCGGCGGTGTGCCGCCGAGGCGTTGCCTGCGCGTTTCGTACGCAAAGTACAGGATCGGAATCACCACCAGTGTCAGCAGTGTCGACACGATGTTGCCGAACAACAGCGCCACCGCGAGCCCGTTGAAGATCGGATCGTCGAGAATGAACAGCGCGCCGAGCGACGCCGCGAGCGCAGTCAGTACGATCGGCCGCGTGCGCGTGGCGCCGGCACGAATCACCGCCTCGGCGAGCGGCGTACCGTTCACCTGCTCGGTGCGGATGAAATCGACCAGCAGGATGGAGTTGCGCACGATGATGCCGGCGAGCGCGATCACCCCGATCATCGACGTCGCGGTGAATTGCGCGCCGAGCAGTGCGTGCCCCGGCAGCACGCCGATGATGGTCAGCGGAATCGGCGCCATGACGATGAGTGGCACGACATACGAGCGGAACTCGGCGACGATGAGCAGATAGATCAAAACGAGCCCTACCGAGTACGCGATCCCCATGTCGCGGAACGTCTCGTACGTGATCTGCCATTCGCCATCCCATTTCAGCGCCGGCCGGTCCGGATCGGACGGTGCCGAGAAATAGTGCTGATCTACGTCCGGCAGCGAGTGTGCGATGCGCGAGGCGGCGGCGAACATGCCGTAAAGCGGACTGTCGGCGCTGCCGACGGCGTCGCCGATCACGAACTCGAGCGGTTGCAGGTCTTTGTGCCAGATCGGTGCGTCCCATTGCGCGTGTTCGACGCGCACGAGTTCGCGCAGCGGCACGAGCCGGCCCGTGCTCGTGCGCAGGTTGAGCAGTAGCGCCGCATCGAGGTTGTCCTTTTGCGCGTCCGGCAGCGCCATGCGCACCGGCACGGGTGCGCGTTCCTGGCCTCGATGCAGATACGTTGCGTCGCGGCCGTCGAGGGCGATGGCGAGCGACTCCACGACGTCGTCCTGGCTGACGCCGAGCTGCAGCGCCTTCTCGCGATCCACCTCGACGATGAGGCGCGGACTCGGCGCGACGAGGCTCGTGTCGATGTCGACCACGCCCGGCGTCTCGGCGAAAACCGCGCGAACGCGCTCGGCGAGTTCGCGCCGTAGAGCAGTCGTTGGGGCGTAGACTTCGGCGACGATCGGTGCGCGCACCGGCGGTCCCGGAGGCACTTCAGCTAGCGTGAGCGTGCCGCCGCGCCGCGCTGCGATCGGTGCGAGCGTCTCTCGCAATGCCAGGGCGATCTGGTGGCTCGAGCGTTTGCGGTCACTTTTCGGTTGCAGCTGCACCTGGATGTCGCCGAGCTCCGGCGCTTGCCGTTGTTCGTATTGCCGCACGAGACCGTTGAAATTGATCGGCGCCGCGGTGCCGGCGTAGATCTGCACGCTCGTCGTCTCCGGCGCCGCGAGTACCGCGGCGGCGAGTTCGTCGAGCACGGCGGCGGTGTTCTCCACCGGCGTGCCTTCCGGCATGTCGAGGATCACCTGCAGTTCGGACTTGTTGTCGAACGGCAGCATCTTCATCACGACCCATTGCACGACCACCATGCCTACGGCGATGGCGATCGCGGCGACGATGCCGATGTACAGCCGATGCCGATGTTTGCGCGCATCGGCGCCGCCCACGAACGGACCGAGCATGCGTGAATAGAACGCCTGGATGCGCGGCGCGCTTTCGCTGTGAGCGGCGTCGGACGTCAGCAGATAGGCGCACGCCCACGGCGTCACCGCGAGTGCAATCGCCAGCGAGATCAGCATGCCCATGCTCGCGTTGATGGGGATCGGGCTCATGTACGGGCCCATCAAGCCGCTGACGAACGCCATCGGCAGCAAAGCAGCAAGCACCGTGAACGTCGCCAGAATCGTCGGCCCTCCGACCTCATCGACGGCGGCAGCGATCGCGGCGCTGCGCGAGCGCGGATCGATGCGCAAACGCCGGTGCACGTTCTCGACCACGACGATTGCGTCGTCCACCAGGATGCCGATCGCAAAGATCAGCGCGAACAGCGACACGCGGTTGATGGTGAAGCCGGCCGCCCACGACGCGAACAGCGTCGCCGACAGCGTGATCGTCACCGCCACGCCGATGATCACGCCTTCGCGCCAGCCGACCGCCACCACGACGAGCGCCACCACCGACAGCGTCGCGAACACGAGCTTGTGAATCAGCTGCGTCGCCTTGTCGCTGGCGGTGACGCCGTAGTCGCGCGTCACGGTAACCCCCACGTCGGTCGGAATGAGACTGCCGCGCAGGGTATTCACGCGGTGCAGCACTTCGTTCGCGATCGCGCTGGCGTTTTCGCCGGGTTTTTTCGTGATCGCGAGCGTGACTGCCGGCGTCTTGAACGCGGCGGTGTCGCGCGCGGCGAACCACACGTACTTGTCCCCGGCGTCAGCGTAGTCGTGCACGTTCGCGACGTCCTGCAGATACACCGGTGCACCGTCGTAGGCGGCTACGACGAGATCGGCTACGTCGTTGCGGTTCGCAACCAGCACACCCGCCTGCACGGGTGTCTTTCGGCCGTCGCTGACGAGCCCGTTGAGGTGTCGGACGACGTTCGCGTTTTCCAGCGTCTTCTCGAGTTCGAGCACGGTGAGACCGTAGCCCGCGAGCCGCGCCGGATCGAGGTCGACGCGTACCTGGTCGGCCGGTGCGCCGATCGTGTAGACGTCGCGCGTACCCGGCACGCGCTGTAGCTCTGCCTGCAGGGTGCGCGCGACATGTGCGAGATCGGTCGCAGTACGCCCCGGAGCCTTGCTCCACAAGGTCAGCGTGAGGATCGGCACATCGTCGATGCCCTTCGGCGATACCAGCGCTTCGCCCACGCCGAGACCCGGCGGTTGCCAGTCCCGGTTCGAGTAGACGGCGTTGTAGAGACGCACGATCGCGTCGTTGCGCTTCTGCCCCACGTCGAACTGCACGGTCAGCAGCGCAAGGCCCGGCCGCGCGACGGAGTAGAGGTGTTCGACGCCGGTGATCTCCGAGAGGATCTGTTCCATGGGGAACACCACGAGGTTCTCGACACGCTCCGCACTTGCGCCGGGAAACGGTACGCGCACCGTCGCGAACGTCACGTCGATCTGCGGCTCTTCCTCGCGCGGCGTAATCAGTGCGGCGAGAAGTCCGAGCAGTAGCGCACCGAGGCCCAGCACCGGCGTGAGCGTGTTGCCGAGGAACGTGCGCGCGACACGCCCTGCCAAGCCGAGGCGTTCGGTTGGATTACCTTCAGCCATCGGGTCGAGCGGCAGCGCGTAACTGGGTGAGCGCCGTGGCGGGTTCGCGAATCACCCGTTCGCCTTCGTCGACGCCGGCGAGGATTTCGACGCGGCCGTCCGGCAGGCGCTGACCGAGCTTCACCTGGCGCAGATGCGCTCTGTCGTGAGTATCGAGTACGTATACGCCGATCAACTCGCCGCGCTCGATGACCGCAGTTGCGGGCACCAACAGTTGCACCGAGGTGCCCGTGGCGAACGCCACCTTCACGAACATGCCGGGACGCACGGCGGTGATGCCCTTTGGCAACACCACGCGCGCACGGAACGTGTTCGACAACGGCTCGGCTACCGGGAACACCGTCACCGATTGCGCCGGCACCTGTTTACCGTCGACGTCGATCCATGCCGATTGCCGGGCGCGCACCGCATCGGCGAGCGACTGCGGCAGGTCGACGACCACTCGCAGATCGTCGAGCGAGACACCACTCATCAGCGGCGAGCCGGCGCTCACCGCTTCACCGACCGTGACGAAGCGCTTCGTCACGACGCCGCCGTACGGCGCTCGCACCTCCGTGTAGCTGACGCCTTCGCGCGCGCGCTCGACGGCCGCGCGTGCCGCGGCAACCTGTGCGCGTGCGGAATCGCGACCGGCCAGCGCTTCGTCGAGTGTCGCCTTCGGCACGACCTGGCGTTCATACATGCCGCTGAAGCGTTCGTAGCGTGCGCGCGCCTCGGCATCGCGTGCGATGGCTTCGTCGAGCGCCGCCTCGGCCCGATCGAGATCGGCGCGCTGTTCCTTGCCGCGCAAACGAACGATCACGGCACCGGCGGGAACGACATCGTCGACGTCGTAGAGGATCTCGCCGACGCGACCCGACGTCTGTGCCGACACCGTCGCTTCGTTCACCGCTTCGACGACACCGTTCAGGGTGCGCACCACCGGTATCTCGGCGCGCTGCACAACGATGGTGTCGAACGCTGGTTTGGCTTCGCCGCCCTCGGCGGCCGCCCCATTCGAGCCGCACACCAGCGCCAACGACAGCGCCATGCCGTGCAGCCATACGCGGCTTCGTGGCAGAGTCACACCCTCACCACCGAAGTGCCCGCCGCCAGATCGTGTAGGCAGCGCCGGTTCTTGCGGAACACGAACGCCTGATCGAGGAGCGGCAGCAGCGCGAGTGCCGGAACGACGATGACGAACAGCAGCGGAAAGAACGGCGCTCGGATGCAGATGAGTTTCCAGAATGCGGCGCGATCGCGCGATGCAGTCGCCACGATGGCCACCTTCATCAGCCGTTTTCCCACCGTTTGGCCGCGCGTGAACAACCAGTAGCCGTTGAGGATGAGGTAGCTCGCGACGGCCAGCAGCAACGTCTGCAGTATCCACATCGAGTTGCGATACGCCTCGGCGTGTTCCATCACACCAGTGATCATGATCAATAGCACCGCCAGCGCCGGCACCAGCAGCATGTCGATCAGCGTTGCCATCAGGCGTCGACCGCGGCCGGCGAGTTTCTCTTCCAACGGCTGTGTCATGGCGCGCTCCCTTCTTCGAGCTGATACACCAGCAGTGCATTGCCGGGTTTCTGGCCGAAGCTGCCGTAGCCCGACGAAACGATCACCTGTTCGCCCGCCACCATCGGGCCGTGCGCGTCGTAGGCGCCGCCCGATGCCTCAACGCCATTCACGGTGGTGAAAGACTTCCAGCTGTCGTCGGACCAGTGTTTGGCGCCGGTGTCGGCGTCGTAGGCTTCTAGGTAGCCATCGAGGCTGCCGGTAAACACCAGGTCGGGCGTCGCCGTGATGGCGGCCGACAAGGCGCCGAAGCAGTCGCGGGCCGGGCAGCGGTTGTCGCGCGGATGCTCCCAACGAGTCTCCCCTGTCGCGATGTCGAGCGCGTGCAGGCCGGTTGCGGGTTGCGCCGTCTTTTCAGTCCACGTTTCGATGTCGCTGATCGGCACGAACAGCAATCCCTTCTGTTCGTTCGCGGCCAGGCCCCAGTGCGCGCCGCCCAATGCGCCGCCGCGGCCGATGTCGCGGTGCCAGACGATGCTGCCGTCGTCGGGGTTGAGCGCGTAGATGTCGCCGGATTTCTGCCCCACGATCAGCAGCGCGCGACCATTTGCGTCGTGCACCAGAAGCGGCGGAGCGCCGAAGTCGAGGTCGGGTCCGCGCGGATCCGGACAGTTCGGCTGGCCGGGAATGTCGCACGCGACGTTGTACGCATCGCCTTCGGTGAATTGGTGAACCCAGCGACGTTCGCCGGTCTTCGCGTCCACGGCGAAGATCGCATCGCTGGTGTCGGTGGTCGGCCGGCTGTAGTTCTCACCGGTGCCGAAGAACAGCAGAGCGCGCTCCGGATCGAGCATCGGCGCCGCCCACACCGGCGCGCCGCTCGGTGCGTATCGGCCGATGAACAACCAGCGTGTACCCACCTTCTTGGCGGGTTCGTCGATGGTGGGGCGATACCAGAGTTGTTTGCCGCTCTGAACGTCGAACGCGGCCATGCCGCCGCGCGTCGTGCAGCAGCCATACAACGGGTTGATCGCGAGGCCCACTTCGAACGACGACAACGGCACGTACACCACGCCGTCGTGCACCACCGGTGTGCCGGAGTAGAACGGCACCACGGAGTCGGCCGACTGTGCCTGCCAGATGTCGGCGCCGGTGACGGCATCGATGGCGTAGAGCCCTTTCGTGCGGTCGAGGTACAACAACGCGTCGCGCTCGCCGATCTTCGCGTGCAGGATCGCGCTGCCGATTTCGCCGTCGTGTTTGTGCACCCAGCGCGTACAGCCCGTCGCGCGGTCCAGCGCGACGACACCGAGGCCCGTGTCGCCGATGTAG
>CAZLDA010000031.1:0-14056 GCA_964557875.1 uncultured Pseudomonadales bacterium
CTCACCGACCATTTCGCCGATCATGATGCAGGTGAGGTTCGTGTTCGCGCGCGGAACTAACGGCATGACCGACGCGTCGGCTACCACGAGCTGATCGACGCTATGGCAACAGCCGTGTTCGTCGACCACCGCCATCGGATCGCTCGCGGGTCCCATCTTCACCGTACCGCACGGGTGAAAGCCCGAGCCCGCGAACTTGCGGCACAGTGCGGCGATGCTCTCGTCGTCGAGACGGCGCGCGGGATCGGGGAAGCTCACCGCCTCGATCATGTCTGCCAACGGTCCCGTTTGGGTGAACTCGTACGCGTCCTTGAAGCAGCCGACCAACCGTGCAGTGTCACGCTCGTCTTCGCAGAACCGGTTGTCGACGATCGGCGTGTCGTGCGGGTCGGCTGAGCGCAGCCGCAATTCACCGCGTCCGTATTGGTATTCGAGCACCGCGGCGATAGCGAACATCGGCGGGCCGCCGTTACGACCCACGAAACTGATCTGTTCGATCTGCAGGTCGTTGCGTTTGTCCGATCCTTTCGCGGTGTAGCGCAGGATCGTCTGAATCAGCGGCGAATCGAAATCGATGATCGCGCCGTCCTTCGCCAGGCACGCCACGGAGAGCGCCGGGTGGTCGCTGAGATTTGCACCGACTCCAGGCACGTCACGAAACACGTCGATGGACAACGCTTCGAGATGTTCGCGCGGACCGATACCCGAACGCATGAGAATCGCGGGCGACAACAACGCACCTGCACTGAGTACGACGAGTTTCGCGGAGATCCCCTCTATCGATCCGTCGGGTCGTTCGACTTCCACGCCCGTGCAACGGCCGCCTTCGATCATCAGCCTGCGCACGTACGTGTTCGCTTGAATCGTCAGGTTCGGCCGCGCACGCGCCGGAGCGAGATAGCCGATCGCGCACGACACGCGCAAACGACCGAGTTTGTTCATGGGTTGCGGACCCGAGCCGTACGCCCACGGATCGTTCTGATCAGGACAATCCGGATAGCCGAGTGCGCGCGCCGATTCGAGAAACGCACGGTGCTGCGGGAGCAGTTCTTCGTGCGGATAGCGCCTGATCGAGATCGGTCCGGCGTCGCCGTGATACGGCGTGTCGCCGAAGTCGAGATCGCGTTCGAGGCGTTTGAACGCCGGCAGAACCCGCTCCCACGCCCAGGCGGCGTTACCGAGGCTCGCCCATTCGTCGTAATCCTCGGGTACGCCGCGCAGCGCGATCGTCGTGTTCACGGCGCTCGATCCGCCGACGACGCGCCCGCGCGGAAACGCAACGTTGCGGCCGCGCGTCGGTTCGTACGTCAGACCCCAATCGTGATCGCGATAGGAGTTGTTGTGGCTGTTCACCAGATCGAACGGTGTGCGCGAAGGATCGGGGTAGTCGGGACCCGCTTCGATCAGCGCGACGGTGCGGTTCGGATCTTCCGATGCGCGCGCAGCGATCGCAGATCCGGAACTGCCGGCGCCTACGATCAAGATGTCGTAAGTCATGCGCGCGCACCGTACGCAATCGTCTCGGTGCCGGTGAACGCCAGTTCGTCCGCTTTGCACACGAAGCGCAGCGGCGGCACCACGATCGTTTCCAGTGCCAGGGACGACGACACAACGTTGTACGGATCGAGCAACGCATTGCCCCACGCTGCCGCGTCGAAACGCAACAGCCGCGCCATAAGGCGTTCGACGCGAGTCGCGGTGTGGTCGGCTTCGAGCTGCACCAGCCTGACGCCGTTGGGTGTGTGCGCGAGATTCAGCGTGCCGGTGTACTGCACGTCGTTCACGTCCATGGGTTCGGGGTCGAGCGCCTGCACGTGCAGAATCTCGGCGCCGTTGAATATCACACGCGCATCGACACCGTCGTATCCGTGTCGCAATGTCACGTCGGCGACACGCGCCGGAAAACCGAAGTGGTTCCGCATCGCTCCGCACGCCGCATCGCCCGACGCAAAGGCCGCCAGCGAAAAGCCTCGGGCGCGCACGCCGCTGCGACACGCCGCACGCACAAATGCGAGTCGGAATGCGCCCCACGGACTTGCGCCCACTGACCACACCTGCAGGGACAGCGCCGCGGGAATGGTCGGATGCAGGCTGGGCGGCAATATCGCTTCACGCGCCGCGTTGCGCATCTCTGCGGTCATCTGAAAACACGCGACATCGTCGAACTGAACCGCATCGGGCAGATAACGACCGATTGTGGCCGTCGCCTGCAACTTCAGAAGTTGATCGACACTCGCGGTTCCAACGAGCATCAGCGCGCTCCGACACGGCGTGCGTTGGAAAACTCGGGCAATGCCGCCGGCGTGTACACGGGCAGGCGCGCATCGGCCGCACTGCGGAACTGCGGCATCACTTCGCGTGCAAACAACCGCATGCTGTCGAGCACCGCTCGTTGCGGCACCATCTCCATGGCGTTCAGCAGGAAGTTGATGCCGGTGACGCCGATCGACTCCCACCGCTTGATCGTACGCACGAGGTGATCCGGATCACCCACACCGACACCGTCCGGCAGACCTTTGGCCGCGCTCGGATCGTCTGCCGGCGGCTTCTTGCCCTTCATCGCAGCGCCGACGTTGCCGAGCGTTTGATACGCGCGCGTCGGGAACGCTTCGCGCGTCCAATACAAATGCGCGTTCGCGATGTTGAACGTGTTGACCATCGGCACGCCCACGTTGCGCGCTTCGCGATAGTCCTCATGGCAGTAGAGGAAGTTCATCGTGTGCACCTGGTCGTTCACGATCCCCCCAACGGGATCGCACTGCTTGATGCGCCGGTGATATTCCTTCGTTCGCCGTTCCTGTTCTTCGTAACCCGCCGCGGACACACCGAGACAGCCGAGACCACGGTCGGCGGCGTCGAGTTCGGTACCGGGCGTCGTCACCGTCACCCACATCGGCGGATGCGGCTGCTGATACGGTTTCGGCAACACGTTGCGAGACGGCATCGAAAACGCTTTGCCCTGCCACTCGAATTCGTCCTTCGTCCACATCTGCGGCAGCACACGAACGAATTCGTCCCACGTCTTCTTCGTGTCGTCGGGATTCACCGAGAAACCGCCGAGTTCCGTCCACGTCGATGAACGCGCGGTGCCGAATTCGAGGCGGCCGTTCGAAATGATGTCGAGCGCGGCGGCGCGCTCGGCCACACGAATCGGATGATTCATCTCCGGCACGCACACCACCGCACCGTGGCCGACGCGGATGCGCTGCGTCTGCGCGGCAACCGCCGTGAGGAATACCTCGGGTGATGAGCAGTGCGAATACTCTTCGAGGAAGTGGTGTTCCACCGCCCACACGTGATCGAAACCCAACTCGTCCGCCAGACGACACTGCTCGAGCGCGTTGTGGTAGACGCTCCACTCCGTGGCCGTGGAGAACGGCCTCGGCGTGGACAACTCGAAGAAGATCCCGAACTTCACCGACTTTTCCTCAATACAAGAAGGGCCTCAAAGCAAGAGGGGCCTCACCGCGACGGCGGCGTTCCGCCTGTGTGTGCATACGTCTTGTTGGTGATGAACCAACGGCCGTCGATGCGCGCGACCGAGAAGTAATCGACGAAGTCGCAGCCGAGGTAATCGGTCTCGGCGAGCACTGCGACTCCCGCGTCGCCCGTGATGTCGATCGAACGGACTATGGCTTTGTATTTCGGCCCGGCCATGCCGGGTTGCGCCTGCACCATCGCGAAGAAATCGCCGATCGGCACGTACGTATCCATTGCCCCGATGTGGCCCATCATGCGGGCGTCAGGGTGGAACGCCTGCTTCAGTTTGGCGACGTCGCCGTTGGCGCCGTCGATGTAGAGCTGAATGACGGCGCGGACATCGTCGAGATCTTTGAGATAACTGGACATAGCATCACTCCTGTGCACGCGGACTGAAGAAGGGGTTCCATCGAAAACAATCCACCGAAACCGGAGGATACTTCGGCGCACGGTCCGCGCGCGACGTCGGATGACGTTGCTACTCCGCAGGTTGCTCAGCCTCCTCGCGGCCGCGCCTGCGGCGCTCGTCTTCGTCGCGCGCCGCGTCGATCAACTGCTGAACTGCGTCGACGTCGGCCGCGTGCTCGTCATTCACGAACGTTCCGGTGAGCACCGTGTCGACCCGCAACTCGCCGCGCTCGAACAGCTGCCACAGTTCCTCGCCAAATCGCGTTTCACGCAGATCGGCTGCACAACGCGACAGCGTATCGGTGAGATTCTGCACGTCGCGCAGCAGCATCATCCGGGCGGCATTGTTGCCTGCGGCGTTCACGGCTTGAGGCAGATCGATGATGACCGGACCGTCCGCGGCGGCCAGCACGTTGTATTCGGACAAGTCGCCATGAATCAGTCCGGCGCACAGCATCAGCTGCACCTGGCGGATCAAACGGGCGTGGTACTGGCGTGCGTTCTCGGGCGTGAACTCCACCTCGCCCAGATTCGGTGCGGAACGTCCTTCGGCATCGACGACCAGCTCCATCACCAGCACGCCGTCGGTGTAGCCGTACGGCATCGGCACCCGTACCCCGGCTGCCATGAGCTGATACAGTGCGTCGACCTCGGTGTTTTTCCAGGCCGCTTCCTCTTCGCTGCGGCCGAACCGCGTCCGCTTTCCGATCGCCCGCGCCTGCCGGCTGCCTCGAACCTGTCTGCCTTCGCGATACTGTGCGCGCTGCTGGAAACTGCGCTGCGACATGTTCTTGTACACCTTCGCGCAGCGCAGTTCCGATTTCACACGCACCACGTACACCGCGGCCTCCTTTCCGCTCTTCAACGACCGTACGACTTCGTCGATCACGCCGTCTTCGATGAGGGACTGCAGCTCCTTCGGAATTTTCATCGCGACAGGGTAAACGAAACGGACGCGGCGTTTCCGTTGCACACGCCGCTATGGGAGGATCGAGACCCCGCCAGAGTGATTCCGGGAGAGCACCATGGCGCACCACACGAGCCAGGAACAGGCCGTCCGATTCTTCACGGGGCGGCCGCACGTGGGCATTCCACACGGACCAATACGCGCGTTGGCCGCATGGCGCGGTGATTCGATCCGAGCGCGCGGCGAATACCGCTATTGCCTCAGCAGAGCCGAACTGGCGGAGATCGAGGCGGGGCTTGCGTATGCAACGGCCACGGGCAAGCCGACCATCGACCTCACCGCACGAGATCTGCCGCTGCCGACGCTTTCGAAGCACATCGCGAGCTGGCGCGATGAACTCTCCGAAGGCCTCGGCTTCGTCGTGATTTCGGGCGTTCCCGTACAGCGCTGGACGCAGGAACAGGCGGAGCGATTCTTCTGGGCATTCGGCCAGCACCTCGGCATTCCCGGACTGCAAAACCCGCAAGGTGACCTTCTCGGCCACGTGATCGACACCGGCGACGCCGCAAAAGATCCGTTGGTGCGGCTGTACCGGACGTCGAGCAACATCAACTACCACTGCGACGGCGCCGACGTGGTCGGCTTGCTCTGCCTGAACGCAACGCCGACGGGCGGCGCGAGCCGTATCGCGAGTTCGGTGACGGTGTTCAACGAACTGTGGCGAGCGAACCCGAGGCTGGCGGCGCGCCTGTTCGAGGCCGTTAGGCTCGCTCGCCGCACCGAAGAGAAGCCCGGGCAGCCCGCGTACGCGCTGATCCAGCCGTCGTGTTTCGACGGCCACACGTTGCGCACGTTCTATCACTCCGATTACTACCGTTCTGTCGCGCGCCTGGTTGGTCCACTGCCGAAAGAAGAGCTGGAGCTGCTCGACGCGTTCGAGGCCATCGCCGAGCGGCGCGACATCCGCCTCGACATGCAGTTCGCGCCGGGCGACATCCAGTTGTTGTCGAATCACACCGTGGTACACGCGCGCACTGCATATCAGGACGGCGACGACAAACGTCACCTGCTGCGTCTCTGGCTGACGTTGTAAGCACTTCGTCGCAGCCGTCCTGGCGCTGTCGCCAACGAAACGGCTATGGCGCTAAACTCGCCTTCCACACTTTCCGTGCAATCTGCCGATGGCGATCGATCGCGCACGTACGGCGCTGGCCCAGGTGTTCTTCCAACGCTGCTTCTACCTGTTCATCGCGCTGCTGGCGCTGATGATGGTGGCGATGTTGCTCGAGCCGACGCCGCGCGGACGCATTCTGATAAACGCCGTCAACCTGCTGATCGACGTTGCGGCGGTGGCCGCGGTCGGGCGCACCAGCTGGTCGTTCATGGTGGCCACCGTTCTGGCGGTGCCATCCATGTGGTTTCAGGTTCGCGGCATTGCCGAGGGCAACGAAATTCGCCTCGTGTTCTCCTGGGCGTTCAGCGCGGCGTTGTACGCGGTCACCATCGCCTACCTGCTGCGCTACGTATTCCAGCGCGACGTCATGACCTCCGACAAGCTGTACGGCGCCGCAGCGGCCTACCTGATGATCGGCGTGTTGTGGGCGTTGTTGTATGCAATGGTGAGCCACTTCCGGCCAGGCTCGTTCTCGATCGGCGGCACGGTAACTGCACCGACGTTCACCGATCTCCTGTACTTCAGCATCACGACGCTGACCAGCACCGGCTTCGGCGACATCGTTCCCTTGCATCGACAAGTGCGGGCGTTGTGCGTGTTCGAACAGCTCACCGGCGCGCTGTTCCTGGCGATCCTGATTGCGAGACTCGCGGGCGTGTACCCGCCACCGCCGCTGCCGACCGTGCCGGATCCAACGGCGCCGGCGGTGCCTCGCTTCATCCAGCGGCTGCGTGAACGCAGCCGCTCCGGACGAAGCTGATCGGGCAATCAGCTAACGGATCCACGCACCTGGCGCATCGGTTCGAAAGCCGAGGCAGCGATACGTTGCATCAACCAACGACTGGCCGCGCGGATTCAACAGAATGCCGGCGCCCATCCGGTTCATCGAATAGCCGAACGCAAGCGCTTCGGCGGGATCGGCGAAGCCCATGCTGCCGCCCGCACCGGCGTGACCGAACGCACCGGAGCCCAGGATGCAGGTCTCCATGGCGCCGCTCGGCCGGTGCCGGTTGTCCATCGAGCGCATGAAGCCGAGGCCGAACCGCGACGGCATCAGCAGCGTGGCATCGACCATCGTTGCAACCGATACCTCGCGCATGCGCACGATGTAGTCGCTCGACAACAGCCGCACGCCGTTGTGTTCGCCGCCATTTGCGAGCGGGGCGTACATGCCGGCCAGTGCGCGAGCGTTCGCGATGCCGCCGCCACCGCCGATTTCCGCGGCATACGCTTCCTGCGAATCGGATTGATGGCCGCCCGAATTCATCAGCGACAGGAACTGAATCGAGTTCGGGTCGGAGATCAGCGCCTGCGTGAAGGGCATCGGCGGAGAGCTTGCGTCGGGAAGCCACGGAATCATCGGAGCAACGCGCGCGCGATGCGCATCCGGCAGGCCGATCCAGAAATCGAGTCCCAACGGTTCGGCAACTTCCTCGCGGAAGAACGTGCCGAGCGAACGACCCGAAACGCGGCGCACCAGTTCGCCCACCACCCAGCCGAACGTGATCATGTGATAGCCGTTGCGTGTGCCGGGCACCCAGAACGGTTGTTCCGCGGCGAGTCGCTCGACCATGTAATTCCAGTCGTAGTAGCCGCCCGGTTTGACCGTCTCGCGCAGCGCCGGCAAGCCGACGGAGTGGTTGAGCATCATCTCGACCGTCGCATTTTCCTTGCCGTTCGTTGCGAACTCCGGCCAGTACTTGCCCACCGGTGCGTGCAGATCGAGTTCGCCGCGATCGATCAGCATGTGTGCACACAGCGCCGTCGCGGCCTTCGTGCAGGAAAACACCAGCGAGATCGTTTCGTCAGTCCACGCCGGCGCATCCTCGGCCGCCGCAACGCGTCCGCCCCACAGATCGACCACCGTCTCGCCGCCGACGCTGACACACACCGACGCGCCCACTTCGTCGCGACTCCTGAAATTCTCGATGAAGGCATCGCCCACGCTCGAGAACTCGGAATCGCAACGCCCCACCACCCGACCGCGGCCCACGTCCTCGTCAATCAACATCTCGCTCTCCAGCACTCGTCGCGTTTTGAATCGAAACGGCTAAGGCAAAACCGCCGTTGCCTGGATTTCGATCATCGCTCCGGGAAAGAACAGCGCACTCACCTGCACCCCCGTGGTCGCTGGAGGCGTGCATTTGGCGTAACGCTTGGCGCGCGCCGCGCTTGCCTCAGGGCCGTACTTCTGCAGATCCGTTACGAAAATCAGTTCGTTCACGACGTGCTGCAGGGTCGCACCGCTCTTCGCGAGCGTCTTTTCCATGATGTCGTAGATCCGCTCGATCTGACCGACCATATCGCCCGGTGCGACTACGTTCAGCGCTTCATCGATGGCGATGATGCCGGAAAGGTGCAGCGTCTTGCCGGTTTGTACCAGCGCGACGAAGCCCAGCTGCTTTTCGGCCGCTTCATTGAAATATTGCACCTGACTGATGTGAGCCATGACTCCCCCTGATTGAATTGTTAGCGAACGAACTACTTGATGAAATCGGCCGACGGATGCGCGCGCGGGAACTTGCGCACCATCTCTAGATAACGAGCCAGCGCGCGGTCCGAACGCGTGAGCGTTCCGGGCGAATACTTGATCGTGTGCAGAATCGGGCGGTCGTCATCCGTCATCTGCTTGCCGAGTTGGAACAGGAAATCGTGCAGGAACTTGATCTGCTGATTGCTTTCGGGTGAGCCGTCGCCCTTCTTCACACACAACACGAAATAGTTCTGCGTGACGCCGGGTTGTGGCATCCCGAATGCCGTCATCACGGCGTACCACTGGCCATTCAATGTGCCGTGCAGATGGAAGATGCTCGTACCGTAGATGCCGACGTTGTAGTTGATCTCCGGGCCGTTACCCTTCTCCATGCGGCCCGCGAAGCTGTAGCGCATCGAGTGACTCGTCCACTCGATGTTGTCGTATAGGTTGCTGTGGTCGAACTCGAGCCGGTGCACCACTTTGATGTGCTGCCAGTCGGGCGTGTTCGCACAAACCACCCACGGATCGACCGGCATCGTCGGCACGTCGTAGCGCACGTCGATGGCGAGTTCGTCTTCCGGCACCGGGAACTCCGGGATGTCCCACCACGGCTCGTCGCCGTTGAACGCCCAGATGAGGCCGAACTTCTCGACGCAGGGGAACTTGAACAGGCACGCGTTCTTGGGCGCGGGATCGCCGATGCCTGTGCGCAGGCACTTTCCGTCGGCGTCGAACTCCCAATGATGAAATGCGCACCGGATGTCGTTGCCGACCACGGCGCCTACCGCGAGATCGGCGCCGACGTGCGGACAGAACGCGCTGAGCACCGACGCGCGTCCGTCGGCGCCGCGATAAACCACCACACGGCCGTCGAGAAAGCTCTTCCCTACGATTTGCCCCGCGGCCACTTCATACGAAGGGCAGATCGGAAACCAGGATTGCGTGAAGAGCCCGCCGTCGCCTTCGGCGGGAACCTGCGCGGCAAAGCGGCGCTTGCGAAGCGGTTGAGCGGACGGTCCGGAAGATTCGGCGGCGGTCATCGTTCGGCTCCTGTGCGTCCGGGCCGCAACCGTCCTTGAACGCAAGAACGGCCGGACCGGTTGATCTGTGCCGACCATAGCTGGGGGCCATGAGAGTGCGCAACCCCGGAGGTTCCGTGCGGGAAAGGCACCGCTCTAACGGATTCACACGCCCGCGGGAAACGGTGACTTGAGGCATTCAAAAAGGGAAACGAGGAAGGAACTCGGCTGCTCTCGCCTTCGTTCTCCACCTGATCGGCTCGAGGTCGATCGGGCGCGGAGTTCTCAGAGCAAGAGCAGCCGATACTGCGTCACATTCTATCGACGAGTGATCGTCGATGAATCAGTTGCTCCAGGTGAAGCCGCCAGCCTTGACTTTCGTCTTGACCTTCATGCCGTGTCCTCCACGTCTTGTGATTGTCACGCTCGCGATCCGTCCTGTCTTCATCAACCACAGAGTCTTCATCGACCGCATGGACCGATGTCGATGCACGAATCACGAACACCGCGACGCACCACCCGCCTTCGGGGAGAGCCCTTATCGCGCTGACCCCCTCGATGCCCGTCTTAATGCGGGTTCAGCGAGGAGTGTGTGTCCTTCCCCTCAACAGCAGCGGGTTCGTCGAACCAACTGATCAAACCAATTGCTTTGAGGCGCGTTCATTCTTGCAGCATACTCTCCGCCGAATCAAGGACCTTCGCGCACACGCTCACGTCGTTCGCTCGATGTGTGTGCATTCGAGTCGACGCGACAAAGAGCAAATGGCGGTCTCGTTCGAAAATACACTGCGCTCCCTGGCTCTCGATTCCCGACGAGCCGGGATGCTCTTCATCGCCGGCGGCGTCACCCTCTTCGCTTTGTGGTTCGTTCTGGCAACCACCGTTGCGCTGCCACTTTCGGTTGCAAGCGTGGACGGACGCGTAGTCGCGGCGGCAGAACCCATCGAGTTGACCAGTCGCTCACACGAGCCGGTGGTCGCCGTGCCGGTACGTCTGGGTGATCGTGTGAACAAAGGCGACGTGTTGATTCAGTTCGACTCCGTACCACTCGAACTCGACCTCGATCTGCTGCGCCAACGCGCGCACAAGTTCGCGGACGAGCGCCAATCGCTGCAACGCGAAATCGGTTCGCTGGACGCGGGCGCCGCAAACCAGGCCGAGGAACTCGATCGCGCAATGGATCGACTGCGCGCGCACATCGGCGAAACGCTGGCGCGCATCGAGCACGCGGAGAATGCTGAGCGCCTCTACACCGAGCTCGGTTCGAAGAAACAGATCGATCAACTGACGCTCTCCGAAGCACGCTCGAATGTCGCGCAGGCTCGCAAGACCCTCGAAGGCGAACGCGCCGAACTGCTCGAGAAGGAAGCCGCCAAGCAACGCACGCTCAACGAAATTGCCAGCAATCGCGCGCGGTTGGACGGCAAGGACGCGCAGCTGTCGGGCGCAATCGCGGAACTCGGCCCGCAGATCCAACAACTCGAGCGGCGCATCGCGGAATCGCGTGTGCACGCACAGTTTGCAGGCCGGATCGGCGCAATCGCACAACTCACGGTGGGACAGATTGCAGAGCCGGGGACCTGGCTGATGACACTGGTACCGGAGCGCGGCTACGAATTTCAATCGCACTTCGTTGCAGCGCAGGCCGCCGGACGCGTGCGCGTGGATCAACACGCGCGCATCGAGTTCTTTGCACTCCCGTGGACGCAGTACGGCATGCTCGACGCGCGCGTCGCACGCGTCGGCAGCGAAGAACGCGACGGCCGCGTCGAGGTAGACCTCGAACTCGACAAGACGGCTCCGCTTTACGAGTCCGTATCGCACGGTCTCAAGGGGCGAGCGACCGTGCTCGTCGAAGAAGTGACGCTGGCGCGCAAGCTCATCAACCTGCTCGGCTCTCCTCAGAATCAACGCTCCGCTCCGGTCCAGACCTCTTCTCAAGGCCAGACATAGGGGCGCCCTCAACTGAATCACGCGCAATGGACAGCGCAGATCTCGCGCCGCATCCCCGAAGTCGTACAAACGTCGGCCATGGACTGCGGACCGGCGGCGCTCGCGGCGCTGTTGAACGGCTGCGGAGTGGACGTCAGCTACCCGCGCCTGCGCGAAGCATGTCAGACCGACGTGGACGGCACCTCGATAGATACGTTAGAGGAACTTGCACAACGCTTCGGTCTCGAAGCAGAACAGGTTATGTTGCCGAGCGACTTCCTGCTCGACCCGCGCAACGGGAACCTGCCCTGCATCGCGGTGGTCACGCTGCCCAACGGACTGACGCATTTCGTCGTGATATGGCGCGCGGTGTTCGGCGGGTATGAAGTGATGGATCCGGCGCGTGGCCGCTGCTGGATGCGGGCGCGCGAACTCGACGCGATCCTCTATCATCACGCACTCGACGTCGCGACGTCCGACTGGCTCGAATACGCGCAATCCGACGAGTTCCGACGCGCGCTGCGCAACGCCTTCGACGAACTTGCGGTCAGCGCACGCACGTCGGATGACGTGATTGGCCGGTGTCTCGATGGCGGCGACTGCCAGCAGATTCGTACGCTCGATGCGGCGGCGCGGATGTGCCGATCGCTGGGCCGCCTCGGTACTCGCGTGCGCGGACGCGACGCCGCGGCGTTGATCGATCAGGCATTGCAGAATCCGGATTTCGTGCCGCTGCAGTACTTTCAGGTGACACCCGCAGATACGAGCGGCGATACAAGCGGCGATACGTTGCAGTTGCGCGGCGTTGTCGTGCTGAAGGTCACCGGCGTTAGTGCGGAGGCTTCGTCCACGGAACCGGTCATTCGCAAAACGCTAGGAGGATTTCGCGTCGACGTCGCACCGCGCCTGTGGGCGATGCTGCGCGACATGGGTTATCGCCATCTCACCGTACAACTCGGTGTGATCGCAACTGCGATGGGCACGCTGACGCTGATCGAAGCGCTGGTGTTTCGCTATCTCGTCGGCTTTCAGGCGCCCACCGAACTCTGGACGTACTCACTGGTGCTGCTCGCCGTCATTCTGCCGTCGGCGGCCGCACTTGCGTGCTCAGTCGGACAGACGCGCTTCAGTCAGGTGCTCGGGCGACACCTCGAAACGCGACTGCGCACCGATCTGCTGCGCAAGTTGCCCCGGATACGCGACGACTATTTCGCGTCGCGTCTCGTATCGGATCTGGCGGAGCGCGGACACGCGATCACACAATTGCGCGATGCGCCATTGATCGCAACGAGCCTGCTCGTCGATTTCGTGCGCATCGTCATGTTGCTCTTCGGACTCGCGTGGATCATGTCGTCGCTGGTCTGGGCCGTGCTGCTGGCGGGACTGTTCGCGATCGCCGCCCCGCTTGCGATGTTCCGTGCATTGGCCGAGCGCGACCTGCGCGCAAGAACTCACCTCGGCGCATTGTCGAACCTGTATCTCGATGCGCTGCGCGGCACGGAACCGATCTGGACGCACGGGGCGGCGCGTTCATTGGAACTGGAACACGAAGCGTTGCTGCTGCGTTGGGTACGCGCATCCACGCAGTTGCGGCGCGTCGCAACCGTATTCGAATCGGTGCAGGTATTCGTGCTCGCCGGGTGCGGCATTGCGCTGGTGCTTCGCGCGATCGACGAGGCGTTGCCGCAAGGCACGGTGCTGCTCGTCGCGTACTGGGCGCTGTTCGTGCCGATGCTGAGCCGCGGCCTGCTGGTAAATCTCAAACAGCTGCCGGCGATGCACAACATCGTGCGCCGGGTGTTGGAAATTCTCGATGCGCCGGAAGAGGCCGCCGACGCGCAGCCGAATACGCGCACCGGCGGCGTTCGCCTGGAGTTGCTGCAGGTGAGTGTCGTTAGAGGCTCGCAGCCGGTGCTCGCGGAACTCGACCTGACCATCGCCGCCGGCGAACGCGTGGCCATCGTGGGCGAATCCGGATCGGGGAAAAGCAGCTTCCTCGGTGCGCTGTCGGGATGGCACACGATCAGCGCTGGTCGCATCCTGATCGACGGCGACGAAGCCGACGCGGCGCAGATTCAGGCACTGCGCCAGCACAGCGCGCTGGTGGACCCTGAAACCTATCTGTGGAACCGCGAGCTATACGCCAACGTGCTATACGGCGTCGGCTCGGACGCAACTCCGGCAATCGACAGCGTGCTCGATGCAAGCGAACTGGTGTTCGATCTCGAGAAGATGGCCGACGGGCTCGCGACGCGCATAGGCGAAAACGGCAGTCGCTTGTCCGGCGGTGAGTCGCAGCGCTTGCGCATCGCGCGCGCACTCGTCAGAGGCAACGCGCGACTCGTTCTGCTCGACGAACCGTTCTCCGGGATGGACGCCGATCAGCGCGAGCGCATGCGACGGCACGCGATCGACCGCTGGCCCGAAGCTACGTTGTTGTGGGTTAGCCATCACGTGCGCGAAACCTTGACGTTCCCTCGCGTGCTGGTGTTCGAGAACGGGCGCATCGTGGAAGACGGAGCGCCACAGTCGTTGCTGCGCCAACCATCGCGCTATGCCGCGATGATTGCGGCCGAAGATGCGCTGAACGCACGTTTGCATGGGGCACCGTGGCGCGTGGTCGAGTTCGACCACAGCGCACCGGTAACACCATGACCACG
>CAZLDA010000032.1:0-3738 GCA_964557875.1 uncultured Pseudomonadales bacterium
ATGAGAAGACCCACCTCATCGACTCCGACCCGATCTGCATGGAAGTGCCCGGTGCGGGGGGACGTTGCACGATCGATATAGTCAGCCATGGTGCCGGGAATATTCCGGCACCGCCCACCCGGGATGGAGCCGCGGGAATCTCTGCAGTGGAGCTCGACTCCGTCGCAAAGACGGTGATGATCAGATTGCCCGTTCCGATCGGCGTGCTGAACTACAGCGAAACGATGACCAGCAATCATCCCGAGAAGAAGTCGGGCACAACCACGAAGTCGATGCGCTTCCCGCCGGAAGTCAAGCCGATCACCGCTTCGCTGAAAGGAAGCAGCCAGGATCAGAGCGGCGAGCAGACGATCAAGCTGGCTGGAAAAGCGGAGGACGGCGGAACGCTGACGGTTCGCTGGCGATTCAAGGCGCAATAGTGCGCGCCTTCAGGCACCCGTTTGGCAGCTTAGCGATCGCCGCCCATGATGGCGTCGAACGCGGCGAGTAGTCGGTCGTTCTGTGAACGATCGCCCACCGTGATGCGGAGCTTGTCTTCAAGGCGCGGCGCGTCGAAGTAGCGCACGAGAATGCCGCGCGCCTTCAACGCGGCATACAACTCCGCCGCGTGCACCTCGACCGGCGGCGTCGCGAGCAGGAAGTTGGTTTGCGAAGTGGGCACGCTGAAGCCGCGTGATCGAAGCGCGTCGCGCAGTCGACGGCGTTCGCCGCGCACTTCCGCCCATGTGTTCGCGGCGTAGTCGAGGTCGGCAAACCCGGCACAGGCGACCGCCTGGGCAATCGCATCCACGTTGTAGCTGTCGCGCGTCTTCGTAAGCATCGGCTCGATCAGACTCGGCGAGCCAATGCCGTAGCCAAGGCGCAATCCTGCTAGCGAATAGCCCTTCGAGAGCGTTCGCAGCAGCAGCACGTTGTCGAACGCGCGCACCAGATTGATGACGTCGTGTCGAAGAGAAGGATCCACGAAGTCGACATACGCCTCGTCCACCAGCAGCACGCCATCCAGTTCGTTGGCGATGTTGCCGATGGTGTCGGCGTCGATCAGCAGACCGGTCGGCGCGTGGGGATTGACGATGCACACGAGCCTCGCCCCCAGATCGTTCATTCTCTGGCCGAAATCGCGCGGCAGGTCCCAGTCGTCGGTCAGCGGCAGCGCTTCCACGCTGCATCCCTGAACCTCTGCGAGCACCGAGTACAGCGAGTAGCTCGGATCGGTCGTACCGAATACGTCGCCGCTGTCCAGAAAGGTCGTGAACGCCATCCGCAACAGTTCGTCGCCGCCGTTGGTGACGATGACGCGGTCGATCGACACGCCGTGCCGTGCGGCGGCCAAGGCACGGAAACGATCTGCTGTCGGTTGCGGATAACGACGTAAAACAGTCGCGTCGAAATCCTGCAGCGCCGCTTGTACGGCAGGGCTCGGTGGATACGGGTTTTCGTTCGTGTTCAGCTTGATGACGTCGGTGCCGTCCGGTTGTTCACCGTACGTGTATCCGTGCATCCGCCGGATGTTGTCGCGTTCGTATGACATCGCGTCAGCGCAATCGGCGGTGTTCGAGGCTGGGCAAGCGTTGCCGTGCGCCAGTGACCGCCGACATCTCGAGATCTGCAACCGCAACGCCGTCGCCTTCGCCGCATTCCGCGATGACGCACCCCCACGGATCGACAATCAGCGCATGTCCGTAAGACGTTCGCGTGCCGTGGTGGTTGCCCCATTGCGCGGGAGCGAGCACGTAAGCCTGACACTCTATTGCGCGTGCGCGCAGCAGCACGTGCCAGTGGTCCTTACCGGTGGAGAGCGTGAACGCGGACGGCATCGTCAACGCTACCGCCCCTTTGTCGACCAGCTGCTGGTAGAGCTCCGGGAATCGCATGTCGTAGCAGATGCTCAGACCGAGCGTGCCAAACGGCGTTTGCGTTACAACGGTTTCGCTGCCGGGCAGCGTCTTGTCGGACTCTTTCAACCGCGTGCCGTCCGGAAGATCGACGTCGAACAGATGGATTTTCCGGTACAGCGCCGCGATCGAGCCGTCGGGCTTCAGATGCACGCAGGTGTTGTAGGTTTTGCCCTTCTCGTTGGAACGCTCGTGGAAACCTCCCAGCACCAGATGGATCTGGTGCCTGGAAGCGAGCGCCTGGCAGCGCGCCAGGATCGGGCCGCCGGACGGAAGCGGCTCGGTAATTTCCTGCTTTTGCGCGTCAGGGCCGATGAATGCGAATGCTTCGGGGAGCAACACGCATGCAGCGCCGCGTTCCACGGCTTTGGCCGTCATCCGTTCGGCTGATTCGAGGTTGGCGTCGACATCGGGTGTCGAGTGCATTTGAACGACGGCGGTGCGCATCGAAAGGTTCTGACTCATTGACACCTGCGCCAGGCAGGGGTGATTCATGCTCGACGATTGCCCGACATTCTTTAGGGAGTTTTGGGGCCGGTCAATCCGCTCAGCGCGTCGGCTCCGACAGCACACCGCGCACCTTGGCGAGCAGGAGTTCTGATTCGATCGGTTTCGCGAACACCGCCTTGATGGCGGTGTGTGCCATGGCGGCGCGATCGATCGCATCGGGATTGCCGCTGCACAGAATCACGGGTAGATCGGGGCGCACGTCGCGAATGTCGCGGGCGAGTTCGAGTCCCGTGACCTGTGGCATCAACTGGTCGGTGATCACCAGATCGAATTCGTTCGGGTTCGCCATGACGCGCTCCAATGCCTCGGACGAGGTGTGCGCAACCGCCACCACAAAGCCCTGACGGACCAGCATGGTTTCGAGATATCTCGCGAGCGCACGGTCGTCTTCGATCACGAGAATGCGATTGCCGGCGTCTTGTGCCGGCAGCACTCGTGCATCGCGCAGCGGCAGGTGTACTGAGAAGCGCGTGCCCCCTTGTGCTCTCGGTGAGACGGTAATGTGCGCGCCATACTCATGCGTGATACCGTGAACGACCGACAGACCCAAACCGGAGCCGCGTCCGACCGGCTTCGTCGTGTAGAACGGCGTGAAGAGATCCTGTGCGTTCGTTACACCGCGTCCACGGTCCGCAACGGCCACAACCAGATGCTCTCCGGAAAAGCGTGCCGCGCACGACGCGCAGGTGGAATCGTTGCTCGCGCTCCGCCGCAACGAGATGACGATGTTGCCGCGCTCGCCCATCGCCTCCGATGCGTTCAGGGCCAGGTTTACCAGCATCTGCTGAATGTGGGCCGGATCGGCAAACGCGAGTTGCGGACGTTCCGGCAGATCGGTCTCGATTTGCACGGTGGCGGGCAGCGTCCCGCGCAGGAATCGCACCGTTTCGGTGATCGCTTCGCTCAGATCGAACTGGTGCGGCGCTGCATTACCGCCCCGACTGTAGATGAGCAGTTGCTTTACGAGGTCGGAACCACGCTTGCCCGCGTGTTCGATCTCGTCGACGAAGTCGGCCAATCGATGATCGCCGAGTTTCGCGACGCGCTCCTTGGCGAGTTCCGCGAAGCCGAGCACGCTGGCGAGAATGTTGTTGAAGTCGTGCGCGAATCCGCCGGTCATTTCCCCGATCGTGCGCAGCTTCTGTGCCTGCTGCAGCGAGCGCTGCAACTGACGGTGCTCTTCCGCCATCTGCGTGCCGGTTTTCAGTGCGCGCACTTCGCGCGTCAGTTCCAGCGACCGGTGCTGCATCCACATGCGCTTGCGGTGTTCTTCGTTCATGCGCTGCGACAGCGCGAACGCGAGCAGAATCAGCTCGGCGGTCGACCCGAGCTG
>CAZLDA010000032.1:3838-14025 GCA_964557875.1 uncultured Pseudomonadales bacterium
TCGTCATCGGGTCGATCGCGATGCGTTGCATCGTCGGCGAATTGCTCCAGAGATGCTGCGCGCCGAGTCCGTCCCTGCTCAGCATCATCAGCATCAACGACACCGCGTAGAGCACATAGTAGAGATACACCGGGTCGCGCATGCCGCCGAACAACACGGCGTAGTACAGGATCATCGCGATGATGATTCCGTAGTAGCAGCCTTGCAGCAGTGCGCGTGACGTTGCTGCGGAATCGAACTGCGCGTGCGTCGCAAACGAGATCGGCAGGTACTGCGCGCTGTGTCCGATGGAGCGCACGTACAGGTGTTCGCTGTCCTTCGGTACTGGGAACGCGAATGGCGGGGAACCGATGGCGCGTGAAGAGAACGGAAAGTGATTGCCGGTGTGGTATCGCACCATGTCGCGGTCGTCAGCGACGAAGAACACTTCGATGTCGTCGAGCCAGCCGTTGTCGATGACCATTACTTCCGCGGTCGGCGGAACATCGGTTTTCAGCCACACCGCACCGGAACGAAAGCCGAACGTGGCCTGTTTTCCGCGCGTCCAGCGGTTCGATTCGACGACATCGGCAATGCCGAGGCGCCCATCGTCGTCGATGAGATATTCGAACGATGCGCGCTCGGCCGCGGATGCCGGAAGGCAGGAGCTAAAGCACAGGAGGAGCAGCAGCCAGACGCGCCGGTATCGACTGAACTGCGGCGCGGACTTCATGCCACTTCTATAGCTCGGGCTGGGTGCAGGCTACGGGGTGACCGAGGTAGTCCTCGATTGCACTCAGATTGAAGGCGTCGTCTTCGGAGATGAAACTGATCGAAATGCCCGTTGCGCCGGCACGGCCCGTACGGCCGATGCGATGCACGTAGTCTTCAGGGTCTTCCGGCAAGTCGAAGTTGATGACGTGGCTCACGTCGTCGACGTGAATGCCGCGGCCGGCAACGTCGGTGGCGACGAGCACGCGGATCTTGCCTTGTTTGAAACGATCGAGTGTGGTCAGGCGTTTACGCTGCGGCACTTCGCCCGAGAGCATCTCGCACGACACGTTCTTCTTGCGCAGGTACTCGTGCAGATTGCGCGTCGAATCGCGCCGGTTCGCAAACACCATCACGCGCGACAGCGCCTTTGCTTCCACCATTTCGGCGAGCAGCTTGCCCTTGTTCTCGGCGGCGACGAGCCAGAATTTCTGTTCCACCGAATCGACCGCGACATTTTCGGGTTCGATCTGGACGTGCACGGGGTCGAGCGTCCACGACGTCGCGAGCCGCATGACGTCTTCGTTGAACGTCGCGCTGAAAAACAGAGTCTGCCGTTCGCGCTTGTGCGGCGTCTTGTACACGATGCGCCGCACGTCGGGAATGAAGCCCATGTCGAGCATGCGGTCGGCTTCGTCGATTACGAGCACTTCGACGCGGCTCAAATCGATGACGCGGCGGTTGATGAAGTCGAGCAATCGCCCGGGCGTCGCGACGAGTATGTCGACGGGACCCTCGGTCAACTGCAGGCGCTGTTTGTTGAAGTCCATGCCCCCGACGACGCTAACCACGACGGTGTCCATGTGCTTTGCGAGGTCGCGTCCGTCCTGCTCGATCTGAATGGCGAGTTCGCGCGTGGGCGCGAGCACGAGCGCGCGCGGCGTGCCCGGCGGGTTGGCGGGTGATTTCGGGTGTTCCCATTGGCGCGCGAGGATCGTCACCAGGAAGGCCGCGGTCTTGCCGGTGCCGGTCTGCGCCTGACCGGTGACGTCGTAGTCGGCGAGGCTATAGGGCAGCACTTCGCTCTGGATCGGCGTGCAGTACTCGAAGCCGAGATCGGCGATGGCATGCATGATCGGCAGCGGCAGTGCGAAGTCGTGAAAGCGGTCGCGGTCCTCCACCTGGGGTACGGGAAATTGATCGAGTGTCCAGTCTGAATCCGTCAAAGCGTGCTCCGGGTGGTCATGAGGCGAGACGCCGCGCGAGTATCTGCTCGATGCTCTCGAGTTCCACGCAGAGTACGAATACATCGGTGGCCGCCTCGACGTCTGCGAGACGCGGAAAGGTCGGCGCGATGCGGATGTTGGAGTCGTTGGGATCGGCTCCGTACGGGAATGTCGCGCCGGCCGGCGTCAACGTCACGCCGATGGACCGCGCACGCGCAATGACGCGTTGTGCAATGCCGGGCAGCGTGTCGAGCGAAATGAAATAGCCGCCCTTGGGACGGGTCCATGTCGCGACTTCGAGCTTGCCGAGCGACTGATCGAGCCGCTCCAGCACCGCTGCGAATTTCGGCCGAATGAGTGCGGCGTGCTGCTGCATGTGTTGCGCGACGCGACCTTCCAGAAGTCGCACGTGCCGCAACTGATTGATCTTGTCGGGGCCGATGGTCATCGTGCTCATGTACTTCTCAAGCGCCTTCACCACCGCCGGCGAAGCGGCCATGAACGCGACGCCCGCGCCGGCGAACGTGATCTTCGACGTCGAGGTGAATTGCACGACGTTGTCGTCGGTGCCTGCCGCAATCGCAAGCGTCGCGATGCTGGCGAGCTTGGGGCTTGGTTGCTCGAGGTCGTGCACCGCGTACGCGTTGTCCCACATCACGAGGAAGTTCGGGGAGGCGCGCTTGGGCAACTGCGCGATGCGCGCCACGACGGCATCCGAATACACGCAGCCGGTCGGGTTCGAGTACTTCGGCACGCACCAGATGCCCTTTATGGTCGGGTCCGCGGCCACGTGAGCTTCCACGGCGTTCATGTCGGGACCGGCATCGGTCATCGGCACTGTGACCATTTCGATGCCTAGCGACTCGCAGATTGCAAAGTGCCGGTCGTAGCCGGGCACCGGGCACAAGAATCGAATGGGGGTTTTCATGTCGCGTCGCCACGCGCTGCCCGCACCCCAAAGGCCGACACGGACCGCCGCATCGATGACGAGATACATCAGGCTGAGACTCGAGTTGCCGCCGGCGATCACACGTTCCGGCGTAGTGTCGAGCAACGAGGCGCCGAGTGCGCGCGCTTCCGGAATTCCGAGCAGGCCGCCGTAGTTGCGCGCGTCGGTGCCGTCTTTCAGCCGGTAATCGCCGTGCAGAATGCCATCGAGTGCATTCGACAGATCGAGTTGGTCCGCCGCGGGTTTGCCACGGGTGAGATCGAGGGCGAGCCCGGCCGCCTTCAACTGATCGAGCCGCGCGTGCAGTTCGTGCAGGCGCGCCTTCAGTTGCTCGCTGGTGCGTTGCGACAGTGCGGTCATACGGTGAGTCCGTTCAGCTCGTCTACGCCGAGGAGCAGGTTGAGACATTGCACGGCGGCGCCGGATGCGCCTTTGCCGAGGTTGTCGTAACGACTCACCAGTAGCGTATGCGTGTCGTTGCCGAACACCATCAGATCGATGCGGTTCGTATCGTTTGCAGCAATCGGCGACAGGTAGCCGCCGTCGAGTGCAGCCTCGGCTCCGAGCGGCAGCACGTTTACACACGGCTCGTCGGCATAACGTTCGCTCAACAACGCGTGAACGTCGGATGGGCCGGCGCCGTTCAGCCATGCGTTCGACAGCGGCACGTGCACCAGCATGCCCTTGTAGTAGTGGCCGACCATCGGTGTGAACAGCGGGCGCGCGCGCGTGCCCGAGTAGCTGTGCATTTCCGCGACATGCTTGTGCTGCAGCGTCAGACCGTACGTCATCGGCGGGCGCACGCCCGCGATGCCGACGGCTTCGGCCTCGCGATAACGTTCGATCATCGGACGTCCGCCGCCGGAGTATCCGGAAACCGCGTTCACAGAAAGCGGTTGCTCCGGCGACAGAACACCGGCGTCGACGAGCGGCCGCACGCTGAGAATGAACCCGGTGGGATAGCAACCCGGCACGGAGACGCGCTTCGCGGTTCGAATGGCGTCGCGCTGGGTGGCGGTCACTTCCGGCAATCCATAGACCCAGCCGGGGGCGACGCGATGCGCCGAACTTGCATCCAGCACGCGTGCCGAGCCATCGCCGAGCAGCGCGACCGCTTCCTTCGCGGCGGCATCCGGCAGACACAAAACGACAATGTCGGCGTCGTTCAGGTAGGCCTTGCGGCGCTCCGGGTTCTTGCGATCCTCATCGTCGATTTCGAGCAGATCGATATCGCACCGCGCTTTCAGCCGCGCAGCCATTTCGAGGCCGGTCGTACCGGCCTGACCATCGATGAAGACTCTGTGTTTCACGGCGTTTTTCACGGCCCCCTTTTGTTTTAAGGCATAGGCCCGCAAGAAAACTGCGTATGTTAGCCACTCAGGGAGGTGGCCGAAAGGAGCAGGACTATTGGCAGATCAGGTCAACCGGCGCCAGGCCTGCTTGACCAGACCCCACGCCACAACGAGGAAAATGAGGGGCAGTATCAGCGTCTCTATCACGTAAACGACGATCAGATTGACCACCTGCTCGACGGCGCCTTCCACGTCGAGGCGCAGTTGGGTGAGGCGACTTTCGATGTCGAGCGCCTGCTTCTTGTCATCTATGAATCTGTTCAAACGCTCCAGAACCGAGTCGGTGGACGTACTCGGCACCGGCGCTGCCTCCGTGTTCGACTCGATCCTGGTCCGCGTTTGCGACAGGAAATCCATGGACGCCGCTTCGCGCTGCGTCAGGAAATGTTCGTTCACAAAACTGGTGCCGAGCGTCGCGACGACGATGGCAAATCGCACGAACAGCAACGTGGCGGTGAGCCGCAAAACGGCCGACCGCCACGCCGTGGATTGGGACTGCGGCCACCACAATGCAACCAGCCCCAGCACGACGACCGCCGACAATGCGACGTTCACCGCCGTCGTTGCGAACATCTCGCCGAGCATGATCTGCACGCCGAGCGACGTCGCTGCAAGCAAGGTGAGCCACGAGAACTGCTCCACCAGGTCGTTCAACGGATCGAGGATCTCGCCCGCCGAGACAACCACGCCCACGCCGGCCGGTTCGAATGCGAGCTGTGTGCCTTGCGCCACCGAGATGACGCCATTGAGGGTGCGCGTGAGCGCAAAGGTGACGAGCGCACGCTTCAACGCGGCGTGTGTCCGTTCCGATGCGGCCTCGTCGAGCGCGCCCCACCAGGACAGTCCGAGCACGGAAAGCAGAACCACCGTGCCTGCGACGGTGCCCAACCCACGTGCCGAGATTGCCACTACGAAGCGATTTTGCGCTGGGCGATGAAGAGACTTTCCAGCTTTTCGACGACCGCATTGCGGATGTTGGTGCGATCGAGTTCGGAACGCTCGCCCAGTTCGCTGAGCTTCACGCGGTGCAGGTGCAACACCGGCCACGATTCCTCGAAGCCGCGCAGGTCACCTTTCGCGAGCACCGGCAGGAACGGGTCGTCAGCGGGGCGATTGCGCATCAGCGCGCGCATGCCTTCTTCGAACGGAATGCGACGGTCGCCGAGGCTGCGATCCTTCTTGACGTTCGCGAGATACAAACCCTGCTCGCTGATCAGCTCGCCGGGAATGATGTAGAGGCCGGTCATCTGGACAGCGCCGCCGACCACACCGTTGAACGTATCATGGAAGGCCGCCGGGTCGGGGAGGATCACCATCTTCCGGTGATACTCCCGCGGAAAAAAGATGTTGTAGGTGCTGTAGAGCTTCTCGACCGACGCAGAGTAGACGCACAACGTCGTCTCGAACTGCATGATGAAGTCGATCGCGCGTTCGCGGTCGATGCCTTCGCCGAGATCCCAGGCCAGATCCGGATTGTCGGGAAGTGAATTGTCGGGAAGTACGCTGTTGTCCATTCCGGATCCCATCGCTCCTCGCTGAACGCTCGACGCTGACGCGATGTGTCGCTTGCTTGATCGGGGCCGATTGTACGCGACTACAGGGTTGTGTCGTCAGCTACCTTGACACGACGACCCGGAAAGAATGCGTTCGTACGCGAGACGTACTCCGCATAGCCCGGACGGCGCTTGACCAATCCCCGCTCAATGACTTCGTTGGAGATGTTCAGGAACACCAGCATCATCGCCAGCGGGCCGATCACAGACCACCACGTAATCCCGCTGAACGCGAAGATACCGAGCCCCCACCATTGCAGCGCGTCGCCGAAGTAGTTCGGATGGCGGCTGTAGGACCAGACTCCGCTCTGCATCACTGCGCCCTGATTCTCCGGGCGAGCGCGAAAGCGGGTGAGCTGGATGTCGGCGGTCGCTTCGATGACAAATCCCGCCAACCAGATCGGCAGGCCGATCCAGTTGATCAGAAATGGTGCGTCGGTCACGCGAAATGCAGCAACGATCGGCGTTGCCACCACCAGCGCAATCGCACCCTGAAGAAGGTACACGCGATAAAAGGTCTTCAACCACCAGAGTTCGCCGCCATGTGCGCGCCACAGTCGGTAGCGCGTGTCCTCACCGGTGCCGAAATTCCGCGCGACGAGGTGGAAGGCGAGTCGCAAACCCCACGCAGTGACGAGGAACACGACGAGCAGCTGTTTGATGCCGGCCGTGTCCAGGTTCGCCGCGAGCAGCACCCACGCGATCGCCACGAACAGTGGACCCCAGAACATGTCGATGATGCTCGCGTCGCGGATTGCGACGCTGACCACCCACAGCAACGTCACCATCGTCAGAACGGTGGCGGCCGCGTAGCCATAGAGTCCCAGGGTTTCCATGAGTGCCTCCCAACGGAATGCGCGCACCGATGCGCGGCCGGTCGACCTAGCGGGCGATTCGAGCCGTCAGCCAGCGGCCGATGTCCTTGATCTCTTCGAGGCACACCGAATGCCCCATCGCGTACTCGTGCCACTCGATCGGATAGTCGAGGGCGCGCAGCGCTTCGCGCGACGTGATCGCACGGGTGATCGGAATCATCGGATCCATCAGGCCGTGTGCCATGAAGATCGGAATGCCGGCATTGGCGAGCGAGATGCCGTCGACCACGTGTTCGGGATCGTGCAGGTAAGTGGACAACGCCATGATGCCCGCGAGCGGTTCGGAATAGCGCAAACCCAGTTGCAGCGCGATGACGCCGCCTTGCGAGAATCCCGCCAGCACGATCCGTTTGCTGTCGATACCCAGCGCACGTTGCTCTTCGACCAGCTCCGCGACCGCTGCGGCCGATTCGCGGATGTCCGCTTCGCCTGCGAGCGGAGCGCGCATGTCGATGTCGTACCACGCGCGCATCTCCGCGCCGCCGTTGATCGTGACCGCGCGGACAGGTGCGTGCGGGAACACGAAGCGCACGGAAGAATCGTGCGGAAGGGGTAACTCCGGCACGATCGGTTCGAAATCGTGGCCGTCCGCGCCGAGTCCGTGCAGCCAGATCACCGCCGCATCGGGTTTGTCACCGGTCGTGATGTCGATGCGCTCGAGCGCCATCGCCGTGCTCCCTCAGTTCGATTGGGGTTCGATTCGTCTTTGCGTGACTTTGCGGTGTTGCTCGGCAGCAGTCCAGCAGTTGGTCGTTTTGGCGCGTTCAAGAACGGCAATGCAGTCGAAGTCAGGGCATCGCGCGTCAACCTGCTACCGCGCGGCGCAGGGGCGACCCATAATGCGAACCCGGTTCGAACACGTGCATTCGCCATTGGATTCCATCGAAGATCGGCAATCGAGCCGGAAGCTCGGCAATCTCACCGCTGCGATGAAGTATCTGGAGCCCTACCGCTGGTACGTCGCCGGCGCGTCGCTTGCGCTCGTCGTCACGGCGTCCGTCACGTTATCGATCGGCCAGGGTGTACGCATGGTGATCGACGCCGGCTTCACCAGTGGCACACCCGGCATGCTGGAGCATTCGCTCGAAGTGTTCGCGCTATTGGTCGGGCTGCTGACGCTCGGCACGTACGCACGCTTCTATCTCGTCTCGTGGGTGGGCGAACGTGTCAGTGCGGATTTGCGCCGCGCGGTGTTCGATCATCTCGTGCATCTGCACCCCGGTTTCTTCGAAGAAAACCTGCCGACCGAGATTCAGTCGCGCGTCACCACCGACACCACGCTGCTCCAGACCGTGATCGGGTCGTCGGTGTCGATTGCGCTGCGCAACTTGCTGATGTTCGCCGGTGGCGTGGTGCTGCTGGTGGCAAGCAATCCGAAGCTGTCGCTGGTGGTGCTTGCCAGTGCGCCGGTGGTGGTCGCGCCGGTCGTGCTGTTCGGTCGTCGCGTGCGCTCGCTCTCGCGCTCGAGTCAGGACGAACTCGCGCGGGTCGGCAGCTATGTGGGCGAAGCGTTCCGGCACATCAAGGTGGTGCAGGCGTTCAATCACGAAGCGATCGACAGGCAGAGGTTCGGCGCGCACGTCGAGACCGCGTTCAACGTGGCTGTCAGCCGAATCCGACAACGCGCCTGGCTCGTCGCGTTGGTGATGCTGTTGGTGCTCTGCGCCATTGCAACGATGTTGTGGATCGGCGGACAGGACGTCATCGCCGGTCGCACGTCCGCGGGCGAACTCGCGGCCTTCATCTTCTATGCGTTCATCGTGGCGGGCTCGGTGGGCTCCATCAGCGAGGTCGTCAGCGATCTGCAGCGCGCCGCGGGCGCGACTGAGCGGTTGGTAGAGTTGCTGTCCGCCACCAGCTCGTTGATCGATCCGGCCGATCCGATCACGCTCGAGTCGCGCGCACCGGCGGCGCTCGAGTTCCAGCACGTCGATTTCACGTATCCGACCCGGCCGTCTGTTACGGTCTTGAAACAAGTCGGGTTCTGCGTCGAAGCAGGCACTACCGTCGCATTGGTTGGTCCGTCGGGCGCCGGCAAGTCGACGGTGTTCGATCTCGCGCAACGTTTCTACGATCCCAACGCTGGACGCGTTCTGATCGATGGTGTTGATCTGCGGCGCTGCGCGCTGCGCGAGGTGCGCCGCCAGATTGGCTTCGTACCGCAGGACCCGGTGCTGTTCGCCGGCAGCGTGCTCGACAACATTCGTTATGGCGCGCCGGATGCCGGCGAGGTCGCGGTAAAGGAAGCGCTGGCCGCTGCGGGCGCGCTCGCATTCGTCGACGCTTTCCCTGACGGGATGGCGACTCGCGTCGGTGAAGGCGGTGTGGGACTTTCGGGCGGCCAGCGGCAGCGGCTCGCGATTGCGCGAGCGCTCCTCAAACAACCGCGACTGTTGTTGCTCGACGAAGCGACCAGCGCGCTCGACGCGCAGAGTGAAGAAGCCATCCGCGCAACATTACGCACGCTGCGCGGACGCACCACGGTGTTGATCATCGCGCATCGCCTGTCGACGGTGATCGAGGCCGATCGCATCATCGTGCTCGAAGGCGGCACCGTGGTCGCGGAAGGTTCGCACGAACAACTACTCAGCACGAGCGCGCTCTATCGCGAGTACGCGCAGATTCAACTGACGGGGCGCGACGCGCTCGGTGTAGTGCATCCGCTGACAGGTGCCGCAGCACGACGTTGATTGCGTCGCGAACGCTGACGCGTTTGAACTGTCGCGCCTAACTCGCTGATTACCGGTTACGTTGATGTCCTGTTATTTGCCTCACGTAAGCGTCGTTTTGCGTTTGCCAGACAGTTCCCTTAAGCCGCAAAAGGGGTACACTACCGAACCTTGCGGACGGATAAAAAAAGGGAGAGCGATGTGGGACCGTTGAACGGCCTGCGAATCATCGAGCTTGCAGGCATAGGGCCTGGCCCGTTCTGCGGCATGATGTTGTCGGATATGGGTGCCGAAGTGATAAGGGTCGATCGCCTGACAAGCGCATCGAGCCGACCGAAAGACATCCTCGCGCGCAACCGCCGCTCCATTGCTGTAGACCTCAAGAAGCCGGAAGGCGTCGAGGTCGTGTTACGCCTCTGTCAATCTGCAGCTGGAATCTTCGAAGGTTTTCGTCCCGGCGTTACCGAGCGACTCGGTCTCGGCCCCGACGACTGTATGGCGCGCAATCCGAAACTCGTCTACGGCCGCATGACCGGTTGGGGTCAGGAAGGTCCGATGGCGCAAGCGGCGGGCCACGACATCAACTACATCGGTCTCTCCGGCGCGTTGCATGCGATCGGTCGACCGGGTCAGAAGCCCGTACCGCCCCTCAACCTGGTTGGTGACTTCGGCGGCGGCGGCATGTTGCTCGCGTTCGGCATGGTGTGCGGTCTGCTCGAAGCGCAACGTTCCGGAAAAGGTCAGGTCATCGACGCTGCGATGGTGGACGGTGCGGCCACGCTGATGGCGATGTTCTTCACGTTCCGCGCCACTGGCGGTTTCACCGACAAGCGCGGCACGCGGTGGAAGTTCGGCTGGCTGCCCTTGGGCGGT
>CAZLDA010000033.1:0-13998 GCA_964557875.1 uncultured Pseudomonadales bacterium
GCTACCCGGCATGAGGCCGCGCGTCTGATCTCCGGAGCCGGGTTGCTCAATCTTGATGACATCTGCGCCGAGTTGCGCGAGCTGCTGCGTCGCGAACGGTCCGGCGAGTACTTGTGTGAAATCGATGACTCGAATGCCGTCGAACGCGCGCGTCAAAAGGGAGTGCTCTTCAGGAATCGCGCTTGATGAAAGCCGAAACTCCGAAGAGACGCAATGGAGGTTCCTGTTCGGGGGCAGTGTCGGCAGCGGTTGGTTCCGGGTCGGCATCGGCAGATTCATCGTCGGTCGAGGCGACCTCGGCAGTGACGGCTTCCGACTCCGGCGTTTCACGGGTCGGCACCTTGCCGTTTTCGATCCAGTCGACCAGCGATACCCAGTGCTCCTGATCGACGCGAAACCGCGCGCCGCTCATTTCATGAAGCCCAACTCCCGATTCCGCGGATCGAATGTAGTTCTGCGAGTCGCGCAACACCGCAATCACCGGAATCTTCAACGAATCGAGGAAGCGCATCAGCGAACGGAAGATCACCGTGTTGGGTTTGACGCGATTGGCGACCACCGCCATGCGGTTCTCGTTGCGCTGAATTTTTGCGTGCAGCAGCAGGTCTGCGATGCAGCGCGTGACCGCCTGAATGTCGATGTCCGAAGGCAGAACTGGGATCAGGATGCGATCCGCGTCGCGCGTGAATTCGATGTACTGGTGCTTGTTGATGGCGGCCGGTGTGTCGATGACGATGCGGTCGACCTCGTTCGGAATCCGCATCGCGAACGTCCGGGTCATCTTGGCCGGGACGTTGAACGGCGAAGAACCGTGAATGCGCGGCATGTCGTCGGTGCGTTTGGAGAGCCAGCGCGTACTCGAGGCCTGCGCATCGAGATCCCGTATCGCGGGGAAATGGCCGCGAGCCGCATAGAAGGCCGCGAGGTTCGTTGCAATCGTGGTCTTGCCGGAACCGCCTTTCGGGTTCAACACCACGATTTTGAGGGCCACAGACGTCGAACTCTTTTGTCCTACAGGCGTGCGGGACGCTATCTCACCGCCGCGCCTCCATGCAACCGTAGGCGGTCCGCAATGCCTACGGCTGCGCTGGCGGGACGAGACGCAGGTCGTGCGTCTCGACGCCCGGCTCGCGGCGGGACTAACATCGACTGGTGCGCGGCATGTCGCCCGCACATGGCAACCCACCGGGAGCGATAGCCCTGGTGAAGGAGATTCGAGATGTTCATGTACCACCGAGCGTGGCGTCACGCTTATGCCGCCGGTTGTTGGGAGCGCGCCAACGCCGAAACCCACGCGCGACACGGCAGTCGCAATCACTCGATGTTCAGCTGGTCAACAGGACCCGCGTTCGGCATTCGCCGGCCGTTGCGCCATCTGGCCTGGAAGTTGAACTTGAGCGAAGCACAGGTTCGCGACGTAGTAGACGTGCTCGATCGACTTAAGACCGCGTACAACCAGGCGCGGCTCGATCAGGACCGGTCCACCTCCGACGTTGCCGCTGCGTTCACCGAAGCCGAGTTCAACGCTGACCGCGTGACCGCGGCGCTGGCGAGTCGGACGCGCGCAACCGAAGCGCTCAACTCCGATCTGCTTGCCGCAACGCGGCGAATCTTCGAACTGTTGAACGAAGATCAACGGCGCGAGTTCGCCTACCTGCTGCGCTCCGGCGCGTTCGTTCTGTAAAACGTCGGCGCAAGGGGGCGGCTATAACGGCCGCCCCCGATTCATTCCGTTGGGCTCTATTCTGTTGGGATCTCAGCACTTCTGTACGAGAAGGCTGCCGATCGAATAACCCGCGCCGAACGAGCAGATCACACCGCGATCGCCCGATTGCAGGTCTTTGTGATGTTGCGCGAACGCGATGATCGAACCGGCCGATGCGGTGTTCGCATATCGATCGAGCACGATCGGCGCGACGTCGTCGGAAGGATCGGCGCCGAGCAGTTTGCGCGTGATCAGCTGATTCATGTTGAGGTTGGCCTGATGCAACCACCAGCGCCGTATGTCGCTCACGCCGAGACCGAGTGAAGTGACTTGCGCTTCGAGATGCGCCGCCGCCATAGGACACACTTCTTTGAAGACTTTCCGGCCGTTCTGATGAAACAGCCGTTCTGCGTCGTAAGGATCGCCGCCTTCGGCGCGGCCGACGTAGCCGAAGTTCGAGCGGATGTTGTTCGAGAACTGCGTGACCGCTTTAGTACCCAGAATGCGATAGCTGTGTTGCGAGACGCACGTCGACTCGTTCTCGAGCACTACGGCCGTTGCAACGTCGCCGAAGATGAAGTGGCTGTCGCGATCGCAATAGTTCACCTGCGGCGACGTGAGTTCCGGATTGATCACGAGCACGCCGCGCGCGCTGCCGGCCGCGAGCGCGTCGTATGCGCGCTGCAATGCGAAGGTGGCGGCGGAACACGCAACCAGCATGTCGAATCCGAAGCCGACGATGCCGAGCGCGCCCTGCACTTCGATGGCGATGGCCGGATACGAACGTTCCGTATACGCACACGACACGATCACCATGTCGATGTCGGCCGCGGTTTTGCCGGCGGCTGCGAGCGCTTTGCGCGCCGCGTTCAGCGACATCTCCGCCTGATGCGAAACCTCGTCTTCGGATCGGCGGGCGATGCGCGGCCGCATGCAATCGGGATCGAGGATGCCGTCTTTCACGTACGCAAAGCGGCTTTTGATGCCGGATGCCTTTTCGATGAACTCTGCGCTGGAGTGCGGCTTCGCTTCGACGGCTCCGCGCGCGATTTCCGTATCGTGTTCGGCGTTGAACCTGTCTGCATAAAGGTTGTAGCTCGCAACCAGTTCGTCGTTGCTGATCACGTTGGGCGGGGTCCACTCACCGACGCCGCTGATGACTATCGCCATGTGCTCCCCCTCTTCCGACGACTCGCTACAGCGTGATGCCGAAGCGCTCTTGATACCAGCTGTTGTATTCCTGGTCGCTGAGATCACCGCCCATGCGAACCCACTCTTCGTCGCTGATCTGCGGCCGCCCTTTCGCGAGGCCATGTGCGTCGTTCCCCACCGGCCAGCGCAATCGGTAGTCGGATGTGGTGATCGCTTCGAGAATCGCTTTTGCGACTTCCTCGGGTTGCGCCGCGGCGCGAAACCCCGCAGCGAACAGTTTGCCGTTGCGCCGCATGATCGGTTGATACGGCGACGTCTTGTCGTAACGCGTCGTCTCTGCGGAATTCTCGAAGATGCTCGTCATGATCACGCCCGGCTCCACGTTGACCACGCGAATTCCGAATCGGAACACCTCGTGGGCGAGTGCTTCGCCGAGACACTCGAGCGCCCACTTCGACGCCGAATACGCGACTTGGTTCGGTGTGGCGATGAGTCCGGCGATCGAGGTGACGTTCACGATCGCTCCCGTGCGTCGCTCACGCATGCTCGGCAGCACCGCCTGGATGCAGCGCACCGCGCCGAAGTAGTTGGTCTCGAACATCTGCCGGTGCTCGGCTTCCGGCGTTAGTTCGAGCGGGGACGCGCCGCCGATGCCTGCGTTGTTGATCAGCGCATCCACCGCGCCGACTTTTGCAAAAGCGCGATCGCAGGACTCCTGTGACGTCACGTCGAGCTCGATCACTTCGATCGGCGCTCGAGTCTTGGCCGCCGCGTCGCGCAACGGTTGTGCCTTGGCGAGGTTCCGCATGCCGGCGAACACCCTGTAGCCGTTTGCTGCGAGATGCAGACTGGTGGCGTAACCGATACCGGTGCTCGTGCCGGTGACGACCGCAGTTTTCATTCGTGAATACTCATGTGGCGGGATCGAGACGATGACGCAGTTTAAGTATGCCGCGCAAGTCGATGAATGCGATGTACATTTGTCATCGGAACGATATATTACCGGGGTCCTTGCGGACGGAACGATATTTAATGGACGAACAATCGGCCGTAGATTCGCTAGAGCAGCAGGACGCACGATCGGGAGAGGACCGCAGGATGCCGGCGGACCGGCGCAGCGGAAATCACAGGTTGCTCGAGCTTCATGCACGTCGAGACGGTGAAGAGATCGATCGACGCCAACGCCAGCGGCGCGCCAAAGGCGGGGCGTCCTGGTTCAGCGTTCTTTGGCGCTGGGCGAAAGACTAAAACTGCGTAAACTGCCGCGACGTTTTGTGGAGTCGTGGTTTCGGTAGCGTGCTGCGGCGGCAATCTGCTGCAGTGTGGCACTGCCTTCAATTCTGGTGGAGATATTCATGCGTTTGACGATGTGCATGCTCATGGCGGTCATGGGCATTTCGATGAGTCTCACTGTGCAAGCGGCCGATGCCGCCGCAGGCAAGAGCGCGTATTCGGTCTGCTCGACATGCCATTCGCCGAACGGTGGCGGTAACCAGTCGCTCAACGCGCCGCGCATTGCCGGACAGTTCGACTGGTATCTGAAACGACAGTTGCTGGCATTCAAAGACGGAATTCGCGGCGCGACGCCGGGCGACATCTACGGCGCGCAGATGCGGCCCATGGCGATGACGCTCGCGAATGAAGCCGCCGTCGACAACGTGGTTGCCTATATAGGTACATTGACTGCACCGCCGCCGCCGGCAACAGTGCAAGGCGATGCCGCCGTGGGCAAACAACTCTATGCGACCTGCGCCGCCTGTCATGGGCCGAAGGCCGAAGGAAACGTGGCGATGAACTCGCCGCGCCTCACCGATCAGGACGATTGGTATCTCGTGCGCCAATTGCAGAACTATAAGAAAGGTCTGCGCGGCGCTCATCCGAAGGATACGTTCGGCGCGCAAATGAAGCCGATGGCCGCGATGCTCGCGAACGATCAGGCGATCAATAACGTGGTCGTATATATCCGATCACTCAAATGACGAAGCGGGGCTGCGTGTGGCGAGTCGTCTGACGGTCGATCTAGAGGCGCTGGCGCGCAACTACCACACGCTGAAAGGTCTTGCGGCGCCGTCGGAGTGCGGTGCCGTGGTGAAAGCCAACGGCTATGGACTCGGTGCGGCGGCGGTCGCATCGCGACTGGCCGCCGAAGGCTGCACCACGTTCTTCGTTGCGACGGTTGCGGAAGGTATCTCGCTGCGCGACGTCATCGATCTGCCGGAACTCTACATTCTCGAAGGTGTCAGCGACGTCGAAGCGCCGCGCGCGGCGGAGTACGACCTGGTGCCGGTCATCAACACCGACGCGCAACTCGAGGCATGGCGTCCGTATCGCACACGACCGATCGCGATACAGGTGGACACCGGCATGAACCGGCTCGGCTTCGCGACGGCCGACGCATATCCGGAACGCTTCGAGCCGTTCGAAGTGGCATTGTTGATGACGCATCTCGCGTGCTCGGAAGAGCCGCAGCATCCGCGTAACCCGATGCAACTCGAACGTTTCACCGAAGTGGCCGCGCGATTCCCGGGCGTCGCAACCAGCATCGCGAATTCGGCAGGCATCCTGCTCGGCCCGCAATATCGCGGCGACGTGTGTCGTCCGGGAGTGGCGCTTTATGGCGCGAGCCCGTTCGACGATCCGATGACCGCGCTTGCAACGGTGGCCACGCTGGAAGCCCGCATCCTGCAGTTGCGGCGCGTGCCGCCGTTCGAACCGGTCGGTTACGGCGCTACCGGAATTGCCGACACCGAACGACTGATCGCAACCATCGACGTCGGTTACGCAGACGGCTTGCCGCGCGTGCTATCGGGACACGGCTACTGCGCGATTCTCGGCGCCGGAGTGCCGATCGTCGGGCGCGTGTCGATGGACCTGACGACCGTCGACGTCACTGGGCTGGCCGACGCCGTGAAGGTGGGTGACTGGGTGGAACTCATCGGCGCGCAGGTACCGATCGAGGATGTCGCAGAACTCGCCGGAACGAACACCTACGAGATACTCACCGGGCTCGGCCAGCGCAGCGAACGCCGCTACGTCGGCTGACGCACCACCCAACAATTCCAAACAGTCGCGCTACTTGTACTTCTCGGGCGCGAGTGTTGCCGCTTGTTGGAAATCCTTGACCGCCGCATCGTCCTCGCCAAGCGCAAGATGCGACTTGGCGCGATTGAAGTATGCCGGCGCGAGCGCGCCATTCGACAACGTGATCGCCTGGTTGTAGTCGGCCACCGCTTCGTTGTGGCGATTGGTGCGGTAGTAGACGTTGCCTCGATTCACGTGCGCGCGCGCCGAATCCGGATCGAGCGCGATTGCGGCGTTCTGATCCGCGATCGCCTTATCCAGTTCACCGTGGTTCGCGAAGATGATGCCGCGGTTCGAGTACGTGGCGGCCAACTGTGGCCGCGACAACTTGCCGCGCTTGATCGCGATGTTGCACGACGTTTCGTCGGCATTCTTCGGGTTGAAGGTAGCGGCCTCGTAACAGGCCTGCGCGTCACTGGTGCCGATCACCTGCTCTGCTGCGAGTGCAGGGGCACCGACTGCAGCGCTAACAACGACTGAAAGCACAATCGATCGCATGATTCGATTCCCTTCGCCGTGGGGCTCAATCATAACGCTCGGTTTCAGCGCGTTGTATCATCCCGAAGGATCGGGGACAGGCGCGAAATACAGGGGGGAATGATGGCCGGGATCAATCGCAAGGGCGTGTTGGCGGGACAGGTTGCGGTGGTGACCGGCGCGAGTCGCGGCATCGGTGAGGCGATTGCACGACGCTTCGCGATGGAGGGCGCAAGGGTGGTGGTGAGCGCGCGCACCGTCGAGGCCGAAGACCATTACCTGCCCGGTACGATCACCGACACCGTGAACCGGATCAATGCAGCCGGCGGCGACGCGATCGCGGTGCGCGCGGATCTCGCGATCCAGGCCGACCGACGTGCGCTGATCGATGCGGCCGAAACGGCGTACGGCTCGGTCGACATTCTGGTGAACAACGCCGCCATCACGTACTTCATTCCGGTCGAGGATTTTCCCGAGAAGCGTTTCCGTCTGATGATGGACGTCCAGGTGTGGGCACCCTTCGAACTGTCGCAACGTGTGCTGCCCGGAATGAAGGAGCGCGGTCGCGGCTGGATTCTCAACATCTCGTCGCATGCAGCGATCCATCCGCAGAAGGACTTGGCGGGTCGTGGCGGTACCGTCTACGGCATGTGCAAAGCGGCGCTCGAGCGATTCACTACGGGGCTTGCGCAAGAGGTCTACGAAAACGGCATCGGCGTGAACGTGATCTCGCCGGGTCTCGTCGCAACGCCGGGCGTGATGCATCACAAGCTGATCAACGAGAGCAACAAAGAGCGCGTCACACCGATCGAGCACATGGCCGAAGCATGCTTGCGGCTGTGTCACGGCGACCCGAAACAGTTCACGGGACGCATCGACTACGCCGACGCATTGATCAAGGAGTTCGCGCTGAAACCGGTCGATCTCCTGTAAGCAAACGCTCAGCCACTATCAGGAGAAAAGGATGCTGTCGTTCGACGAATACGCGCGGCTCGATGGAACCGCGCTCGCCGAAATGATCCGACGCCGCGACGTATCGGCCGCAGAAGTTCGCGAGGTCGCCATCGCTGCAATCGCGCGGTTCAATCCAAAACTCAACGCGGTGCTCGAAGTGCTGACTGACTCGAGCGCGGCCGATGTGGCGGCGTTGCGATCGGATGCGCCATTCGCTGGCGTGCCGTTTCTGATCAAAGAACTCGCGCTGCACGCGGCGAATGCGCCCTGTCGGATGGGTAGCCGTCTCTCTGCAGACGTATCGTTTCCGACCGACACGGAATTGATGGCGCGTTTTCGTCGCGCCGGACTCGTCACCGTTGGAACCACGCAAACGCCCGAGTTCGGTTACTGCGGCACCACCGAGCCGGTGGCGTTCGGTCCCGCACACAATCCCTGGCGGCTCGGCTACAGCCCCGGTGGATCGAGCGGCGGTTCGGGCGCTGCGGTGGGCGCGCGAATTGTGCCGATTGCGCATGCGAACGACGGTGGCGGTTCGATCCGGATTCCGGCGTCCAGCAACGGACTCGTCGGTTTGAAGCCGACGCGCGATCGCACGCCGAGCGGGCCTGACTCCTCGGATCCTCTGTTCGGGCAGGCCATCGAGTTTGTGGTGACGCGCAGCGTGCGCGATGCCGCCGGAATGCTCGATGCAGTTGCTGGCGCCGATGTCGGCGCGCCGTCGGTCGCGCCGGTTGAAGCAGAGGGTTATCTCCCGCAGCTCGGCCGTCCACCCGGACGGCTGCGCGTCGCTTGTATGGGCAAATCACCGTTCGGTGCGGCGTTGCATCCCGAGTGTGCTGAGTCCATGACGCGCACGCGCGCGCTGTTGACGGATCTCGGCCACGAGGTTGTCGATGCTTCACTCGCGTTCGATTTCGAGTCGTTCACCAGGCACGTTCACGTGATCTGGTGCGTTGGAACGTCCGCGGGAATCGCAGCGATCGCCGCGTCGACCGGGCGCAAACCTTCGCTCGACACGCTCGAGTCGGCCACCCTCGCCTGCTACGAAGACGCGCTGAAGAGGACCGCGTTCGATGTCGCGAACGCCCACGCCTAATACATCGAGGTGTCGAGAACCATCGGACGCTACATTCAGAACATCGACGCGCTGATGTCGCCGACTTCGGGACAACCGCCGCCGGAACACGGCGTGGTCAATCAGAACGCCCCCGGCATTGACGGTCTCACGTGGACGCGCCAGACGTTCCAGTTCTTTCCGTTTACGCCGCTATTCAATGCGACTGGACAACCTGGAATTTCGTTGCCGCTGCATTGGTCGAAGGACGGGCTGCCGATGGGCAGTCAGTTCGTCGGTCGATTTGGTGACGAAGCAACATTGCTGCGGCTCGCCGCGCAGATCGAGCAAGCGGCGCCTTGGGCAGCCCGCATGCCGGCGTTGATACAGTAGTCGACCCTCGACAGCGCTCAGCGCACCGGGATCTCGGTTTTCTTGATCACGGTGCGCAGCGCGAAACTCGAATGCACGCGATCCACACCTGGCAGTTGCGTGAGATGCTGACTGTGCACGCGTTCGTAGTCGCGGGCGTCCGCCACGATGACGCGCAATAGATAGTCGGCGTCGCCGGACATCAGGTAGCACTCCATCACTTCGGGCACTTCGCGCACCGCGCGCTCGAAGCGTTTGAGATCGTCCTGCTGCTGGCTCGTCAGCGTGATGCGAACGAATACGTTGTCGGGGTACCCCGCTGACGATTGGTCGACCAGGCCGACATAGCCGCGAATCAATCCCGCGCCTTCCAACCGGCGGACACGACGCAGGCACGCCGACTCCGAAAGGCTCACCGTCGCCGCCAAGGCCGCGTTCGTAAGACGCCCGTCCAGCTGGAGTTCGTGGAGGATTAGACGGTCGATTCGGTCAGTCTCGACAGAAACTTGTGCCACAGTACTCCTCCCTAGTGGTTTATTGCGAAGATTGGTAGTTTGGAGCCGTCTTCGCAAGGAACTGCCGCATCAAACCCACTAACCTAGCGATCAGTTTTATTCCAAGGACCGCTGACATGCGTATCGGAGTTCCCGCTGAGATCAAAGTGCACGAGTACCGCGTCGGTCTGACGCCCGGGTCCGTTGCCGAGTTGACCGCCGCTGGGCACGAAGTACTGGTTCAAACGAAGGCCGGCGCCGGCATCGGCTTCATGGACCGTGACTATGAACGGGCCGGCGCTGTGATTGCGCCGGATGCGGAGACGGTCTTCCGTACGGCCGACCTGATCGTGAAGGTCAAAGAACCGCAACCGGTCGAATATCCGATGCTGCGACCTGGACAGATTCTGTTCACCTATCTACATCTCGCCGCCGACAAGGCCCAGGCCGATGCGCTGATGGCGTCCGGCGCGAGTGCGATCGCCTACGAAACGGTCACGGCTGCGGGTGGCGGCTTGCCACTGCTCGCGCCGATGAGCGAAGTCGCGGGTCGAATGGCCGTGCAGGTGGGTGCGAAGTGTCTCGAGAAGGAAGCCGGTGGCATCGGCAAGCTGCTCGGCGGTGTGCCGGGTGTCGCGCCGGCGAAGGTCGTCATCCTTGGCGGCGGCAGCGCCGGTGCGAATGCGGCACTGATCGCGCTCGGGATGCAGGCCGACGTGACGATACTGGACAAGTCCGTGAATCGGCTGCGCTGGCTCGCCGATCGGTTCGGCGCGGGCGTTCGAGTGGTGATGGCGAATCCGCAGACGATTCACGAGTACGTCGTAGAAGCCGATCTCGTCATCGGCGCGGTGCTCGTTCCCGGCGCGGCGGCACCGAAACTCGTCAGCCGCGAGATGGTGCGTGAGATGCGCGACGGATCGGTTGTGGTAGATGTCGCGATCGACCAAGGCGGTTGCTTCGAGACGAGCCGGCCGACAACCCACTCGGCGCCGACCTACATCGAAGAAGGCGTAGTCCACTACTGCGTCGCGAACATGCCCGGCGCGGTGGCGCACACATCGGCTCTCGCGCTCAACAATGCGACACTCCCCTTTGTCAAAGCGTTGGCTGACAGAGGTTTAGCGGCATTGAACGCCGATCCGCACCTGGCGGCGGGCTTGAACGTGCATCGCGGCGCGATCACCCATCCGGCGGTCGCAGAAGCGCTCGGGTATCCGCTCGCACGGCTGCCGGTCGCGGCATAGTCGGAACACGGACACGGAAAACGCCCCAATCGGGGCGTTTTTCTTTTTGTGGCACTGCTTTGTGGCACTGCGTTTCGGTCCTCGCGGCGACGTCCGCCGCAACAGCGCCTCAGCTCGTCGCACCTCTACTATCTCGTTGTCTGTCCCGCGAATAGTGTCGAATCGACCTCGTCGCATTGGCGTCGAGAATCGGATTCTCGGCCGTTGCGCGGGGAGATACGAATATGGGGCACAGAGCGTGGCTTTTGTCGGTATTGCTCGCTGTTTCGTGTAGTGCGTTTGCTGCGCCGGTCACATGTGGTGTGGTGCAAACGTTCGTGGATCGGCAACGTGCATACTCGAGTGTGATTGCGGCGGTTGATGCAATGAGGCGCGAACACCTCGACCACTCGATAAGGTCTGATCGGGAGTTCGTCGGTGCGGTCGTTGAAGACGGTGCCGGCGGATACTGGGCGTCGGTCGGCAAGGGCTGTTCCGGTCAGAGCACGGTGACGTTCCTAGTGCAGGTTCCGGCGAACATGCAGCTCGCTGCGTTCTGGCATACACATGGTTCGGCGGCGCCCTTACGCGACCTGTTTTCTCCGGACGATGTCGATCTGGTCCGCAGTACGGGACGCGATTTCTACCTGATCACTCCGCGCGGCGAAATCAGAGTGCTTCGCCCGAACGATGTGCCGAGGATGCGAGTGGTTGGCACCGGACGCACAACGGCCAGTCGCGCGGCAGTCGGTCGGGCAGTGAAGCCGAATCTCGCCGACGTCGAGCGCGTGTGATGACGTTCGTAACGATGCTCCTGAGGAAGAGAAACGAAGCGCTGCCGACCGAGTCGAGGGGTGGCGCATCAATCGGTCGATGTGGTCCGTATCGAGTGGTTTGCTTGGACGTCCGAATGCTCTAGCCTAGCGCCTCCGTTGCAGTCGGACCGGGCACCATGGCGGCAAAAGGGCAGGAAGTCGTTCGAGATCTCACGCACCTGGACCGGGAGGCGCTCGAAGCCTACTGGATGCCTTTTACTGCGAACCGCCAGTTCAAAAAAAACCCGCGGCTCATCTCCGGGGCGGACGGTTGCTACTACATCACCACCGATGGCCGTCGCGTTCTCGACGGACTCTCCGGTCTCTGGTGCAGCGGTGCCGGGCACAATCGTCCCGAAATTGCCGAGGCGGTCGCCCGCCAACTGCGCACGCTCGATTACTCGCCCGCCTTCCAGTTCGGACATCCACTTGCGTTCGAACTCGCGAACAAGATCAAGGCACTGACCCCCGCCGGCCTCGACTACGTCTTCTATACCAACTCGGGGTCGGAAGCGGCGGATACCTCGCTGAAGATTGCGCGCGCGTATTGGCGCCAGAAGGGGCTTCCGGCGAAAACGCGCCTGATCGGCCGCGCGAAGGGCTATCACGGTGTGAACTTCGGCGGTATTTCGGTGGGCGGCATCGGCCCCAACCGGAAGCTCTTCGGCGAAGCGGTTGCGGCTGATCATCTGCGCCACACGATGCTGCCCGACAACGTCTTCACGCGCGGCATGCCGGAGAAGGGCGCCGAGTTGGCCGATGAACTCGAGGAACTGGTTGCCCTGCACGACGCATCGAACATCGCCGCCGTCATAGTGGAGCCCTTTGCTGGTTCTGCCGGCGTACTGCCGCCGCCGAAGGGCTACCTGCAGCGACTGCGCGCGATCTGCGACAAGCACCAGATACTGTTGATATTCGACGAAGTGATCACCGGTTTTGGCAGAGCGGGTGCGCGAAGCGGCGCCGAAGCGTTCGGCGTAACACCCGACATCATGAACTTCGCTAAACAACTGACGAATGGCGCGGTGCCGATGGGCGCCGTCGTCGTGAAGCAGGAGATCTATCAGACGTTCATGTCGGCCGGTGGTCCGGAATACATGCTCGAGTTCCCGCATGGCTACACGTACTCGGGTCATCCGATCGCGTGCGCGGCAGGTATCGCGTCGCTCGATCTGCTGATTAAGGACAAGCTGATCGATCGCGTGCGAATGCTCGCGCCCCACTTCGAGAACGGCATACATGCGTTGAAGGGCAGAAAGCACATCGTCGATATCCGCAACTACGGCCTCGCGGGTGCGTTGACGCTTGCGCCGCTTCCCGGCGAACCGGCCCGACGACCGTACGAAGTCGCGATGCGCTGTTGGGAGCGCGGCCTGTACGTGCGCTACGGCGGCGACACGCTGCAGTTCGGCCCGCCGTTCGTCATCGAGAAGAGCGACCTCGATCGCATGTTCGACATCGTCGCGGACTCGCTCGACGCACAAGCCTGATCGTCCGGGAGAGAAACATGACCAAATCCATGCACAACATGGCGCCGCCGGGTTCGCTCGAAGCGAAGGATCTCGAACACCTGCTGCATCCGGCGACCAACCTGAAGCTGCATCACGAGAAAGGTCCGACGGTGATGATGCGCGCGAAAGGCGTGTACATCTGGGACGGTAAGGGCAAGCAATACCTCGAGGGCATGGCCGGGCTCTGGTGCACGGCGATCGGATACGGCGAAGAAGAACTCGCGCGCGTCGCACATGAACAGATGCAGAAGCTGAACTACTCGCATCTGTTCGGCGGAAAGAGCAACGAGCCGAGCATTCTGCTCGCCGAAAAACTGAAAGCCATGATGCCGTTCAAAGCCGGCCGCGTGTTCTTCGGCCTCTCCGGTTCCGACGCGAACGACACGCAGATAAAGCTGATGTGGTACTACCACAACGTCATCGGCAAACCCGAACGGAAGAAAATCATCTCCAGGCGGCGCGGCTATCACGGTGTAACCGTTGCGAGCGGCAGCCTCACCGGCCTACCTGCATTCCACAAACACTTCGATCTGCCGATTCCCGGCATTCTGCACACGGATGCGCCGCACTATTACCGCGAAGGTAAACCAGGCGAGAGCCAGGACGCGTTCGTCGATCGCATCGTCGGCAACCTCGAGGCGTTGATCAAATCGGAAGGACCGGAAACGATCGCCGCATTCATCGCGGAACCAGTGATGGGTGCGGGCGGGGTCATCGTGCCGCCGGCCGGTTACTACGAGAAGGTGCAGGCCGTGCTCGATCGCTATGGCATTTTCTTCATCGACGACGAAGTGATCACCGGGTTCGGCCGTACTGGCAACGCGTTCGGTGCGCAGACCCTGAACATTCGCCCGACGACGATGAGCATCGCGAAGGCGGTGTCGTCGGCCTATCTGCCGTTGTCGGCGGTCATCGTTCCGGAGTTTCTGTACGAGCCGCTCATCGAAGCATCGGGACAGGTCGGCACGTTCGGCCACGGCTTCACGTATTCGGGTCATCCCGTGTGTGCAGCGGTCGCGTTGCGCAATCTCGAGTTGATGGAAGAGCGCGATCTGTTTGCACACGCGGCGCGCATGTCGACGCCGTTCCAAACACGGCTAAGTGCGCTCGGCGATCATCCGCTCGTAGGCGAAGCGCGTGGCGTCGGGATGATC
>CAZLDA010000034.1:0-8750 GCA_964557875.1 uncultured Pseudomonadales bacterium
GCGTCGACCCGCTTCGCATAGCCCTTCACAAACACCTTGCCGACGATTATTCCTTCGCGATCGACGATGAATACGCCTGGATGGGGTATGCCGTACGCCGAATCGCCCGGCGAATTTTCGGCATCGAGCACACCCAGATTCTGAATGGATGTCGCATCCACGTCGGACAGCAGCGGAAACGTGATCTGGAACCTGCCGATGAATTTCTGCTGCAGCGCGGGTGAGTCGTAGGTCAGCACGGCGACACCAACGCCCGCATCTTCGAACGCCTTCAAGTGACCTTGCAGCTGCACGAGCTGCCTAATGCAGAATGATCACCAGTCGACCGATCGGACGACGAAAAGCGCCAGCCCTTTCGTGCCGGTAAATTCGTCGACGCCGGTGATCTCGTGCCCATCGTAAAGCGCGCGCATCGCCGGCAGGGGGTTGCCCACCGCGAGTCCCGGGTCGTACGTATCGTTGTCTTGCGAAGCGAACATGTTGCCTGTCTTGAGTTCGAGGAGCGGCTGTGAAGTGCAGCCTGCCAACGCGAACAACCCAACGACACCCACGATTCCGATCAACCGGCGCCGCATGCTGCCTCCTGTGCATCTTCGTTCGACAGGCGAGTCTACTGGTGCAACTCCCGGATTGTCGCGCGCCCCACGCCGCGCGCACCCCTGCCGCAATGCGTTGTACCGTGACGCGCAGGCGTCTTATCGTTGTCCACCCCGCAGCCTGACGAAGAAAAGCCCTGAATGAAACGCGCACTGATCGTAGTGATTGCACTGATGGTGTTAGTGGCCGGCTACCTCGTGTACGCGGCCACGGTGGCGAATCCTCGCGTGGAGCGCGAGCTTCGCGAAGATCCCGCAGGCGAGCGCGCGCGCAAGGTGATGCTGATAACTCTGCCGAGCGGCAAGACGATACCGGTCAACTATCTTCGCGACGGTCAGATTGTTTACGCGGCAGCGGACGGTCGTTGGTGGCGCGAGCTACGCGGTGCCGGCGCTCGAGTCGAGCTTCTGCTGCAAGGTGAAACACTGGTGGGGCTGGCGCGCGCGGTCGAAGACGAACCCGAGCGGCGCTCGCAGATCTTCGATCGCTTAAGGCCTACGGCACCGAAGATGTTCGGCACGCTCGTGCAGATTGATCTCGTTCCGCCTGCGTGAGTCGCTGCGACTAATTCCTGAGAGCGGTGCCGGTGTTGCGAAGGTGCGCGAAACGCGCCTGCGTGAGCGGCATTTGCACGAGTTGGAGGAAGTAACGGCGCTCCAGGTCGAGCAGGTGCTGTTCCGGAACTTCGCGAGTCACACCTTCGCCGCCGCACAGTACACGCGCGATGTCGGCATTCACGCGGTGCTGGTGCGGGGTGATGGTCTCGTCGGTCGCTTGTGACGCGATCAACCGTTCGCATGCATCTGAACCGGCGACGCGAATCATCGGGTTGCGCGGCGGCGCCGCGTGGCCGCTCTTCAGCAGCGCGCGTCCGAGTTGTTTGGCGACCGAGAGCAGATCGTCGTCTTCTGAAACGACGTCGTGTTCGGTGAGCAGGTCGAACTGCTGAGCGTCGCGCGCATAGGCGATGCGTGCGCCAGACAACACGGCGAAGGCGCGCTCGAGATCCTTGGTGCGGCCTCCTGAGCGGCGCGCCATTTCCTTCACACCGCCGCCCGCGGGCATCACGCCGATGGCGGCTTCGCCCAGGCCGATCGGACTCTTCGGCGCGGCCACGACGCGGGTGCAGTGCATCAGCACTTCGCATCCGCCGGATATAGCGACACCACGCGACACTGCAATGGTCGGTACGGGTGCGTGACGCAATGCGAGCATCGTCTGCTGGTAGTAATGGAGTAAGCCGTCGAGCGGCGCGGTATCGCCGGCTATTGCTGCGCCCAGTTCTTGGCCGAGATCGGCGCCGAAGGCAAAGTCCTTCTGACCTTCGCCGATGATCACCATCTCGAAGCGCGACTCGGCCAGCGCGATGGCGCGGTGATACACATCGAGCACGGCGCGCGAGATGGTTGGGCGTTCGCCGTCGAGTGAAACGATCAGCGCGCCGTCACCGTCGTGCCAGCAGCGGATGCCGGATAATTCGATCTGCACCGCTCAGCGCTCAGTTAGCTGAGCGCTTCTACCGGAAGCGCCACGCCGTGAATCGCATGCGCGGCGTCGGACGCGAGGAACGCGATGGCGCGCGCGAGGTCCGCCGGAGCAACCCACTTCGAATAGTCTGCGCCAGGCATGTCCTGCCGGTTGCGGGCCGTGTCGATGATGCTCGGCAACACGCAGTTCACGTTCACGCCGCTGCCTTTCAGTTCGTCGGCCAGGCTCTCGGTCAACCGAATCACCACGCTTTTCGATGCGCAGTACGCACCCATTCGGCCGGCGCCTTTCAAACCGGCGCGCGCACCGATGTTGACGATTTTGCCGCGCTTCTGCGCGAGCATCGCAGGCACGGTTGCACGCACCATGTTCAACATGGTGTTCACGTTCAGGTCGAACATGAGCTTCCAGGTTTTGTCGGTGGTTTCGTGCACCGCTTCGCCCATCGTGAACCCGCCCGCCACGTTCGCGAGCACGTCTATGCTGCCGAGTTGCCGCGTTACGTCGGCGACGATCTTCTGCGCCACATTCGCGTCGGTGAGATCGCCGATCAACGACAGATGCGAGCCGGGTGTTGCGATGATGTCTACCAGCGCGAGCTTCGCGCCGCGGCCGGCAAACTCGTCGGCAACGGCTTTGCCGAGCGCACCGGCGGCGCCGGTGATCACAACGACCCTGCCGCGGAAATCGTCCATCAGGCGGCCGCGCCTTTGAGTTCTTCGAGCGCCTGCCAGTGCAGGTCACCGAAGGTGCCGTTCGGATTGATCGGCTGAATGCAGACGTGGCTGGCGCCGGCGTCGAAGTGCGCCTTGATGCGTTTCTTGATCGTGTCGGCAGTTCCCCAGGCGAACGTCGTATCGACGAAACGGTCGGAGCCGCCGTTCGCGAGATCGTTTTCGGTGAGCCCCATCCGCAACCAGTTGTTGCGATAGTTCGGCAGGCCGAGATAGATCGCCGCGTTGGCGCGCGCGAGCGGTCGCGCCTTCGCAGGATCAGTTTCGAGGATCACCTTCTGTTCGACGCAGAGCCACGGTCTCGGCCCGAGGATTTTGCGCGCCATAGCGGTGTGGTCAGGAGAGCTGAAGTACGGGTGCGCGCCCGTGCACATATCCCGCGCGAGTTCGAGCATCTTCGGCCCGAGCGCGGCGATGACACGCGGCGGCGGCTCCGACGGCGGAACTGCGCCGTACGGCGACGCATCCATCTTTGCCAGATAGTTGCGCATCGTTTCGACGGGTTTGCCGTATTCGAGACCGCGTACGCCTTCGACCATCGGTTTGTGCGATACGCCCAGGCCGAGCAGGAAACGGTTGCCGGACTGTTCTGCCAGCGTGTTCTGGCCCGAGAGCGTCACGCCGGGTTCGCGGTGATAGATCGACGCGATGCCCGTCGCGACAATGAGCTTCTGGGTTTTTGCGAGCAGCCACGCGGCGTGTGCAAACGGGTTGCGGCCGGTTGTTTCGGGTATCCACATCGCGGAATAGCCGAGCCCTTCGATGCGTTGCGCGGTTTCCGCGGCCTTGTTTGCGGGCATGGTTTCCGTGAAATACCAGACGCCGAGTTTTCCGAGATTCATGCAATACCCCTTAACGTGATCGGCAGCGATGGGTTCACTTGCCTTTGAAATTGCCGGGACGGCGCTCGGCGACCGAACGGATACCTTCGTCCGCGTCTTCCGTGCCGCGCAGCCACTGCTGCTCCTTGAGTTCGTGTTCGGTGGCCGCCGCGACTTTTTCGGCGAGCCCTTTACGCATGGTTGCCCGCACCGACACGACGGCGAGCGGTGCGTTTTCTGCAATCTCGGCCGCCAATTCGCGAGCCGCGTTGCGCAGATTGTCCTGATCGACAAGCCGATCGGCGAGGCCGATCTTCACGGCTTCTTCGCCGCTGAGGCGCCGTCCGGTGAGGAACATCATGTTGGCCGCCTGTTCGCCCACGAGACGCGGCAACGTGACGGTGAGACCGAAGCCCGGATGAATGCCGAGCTTCGCGAAGTTCGCGGCAAAGCGCGCCTCGGGCGACACGACGCGAAAGTCGGGTACGAGTGAGAGGCCGAGACCGCCGCCGATCGCCGGACCTTGAATCGCTCCGACCACCGGCTTCTTGCAACTGAACAGCCGAACGGCCTCGCGATACAGCTTGCCGGTGGTGTTGCGGAACCCTTCCTCTGTAAACTCCGCGCTTCCCGATCCGTCGCTCCGGCCGCTTCCGAAATTCGCTCCCGCACAGAACGATTTGCCTTGGGCCGCCAGCACGATGGCTCGGCATCGCGGGTCTTCGTCGATTGCCGAGAACGCATCGGCGATCTGGCCGATCAGACTGAAGTCGAAGAAGTTGTGCGGCGGACGCTGGATTTCGATGGTGGCGACGTGTCCGTCGAGCGAGACGCCGATGTCGGTGAACCTGATGTCTGTGAAAGCGGGTGCAGGCATGTCGGCGGCCCCTTATGTGGATAGGTTTGTGCGAATGAATCGGGGCGGCAATGCTAGCAACAATCACTGAGCGGACCTAGGTGGCGACGGTAGAAGAGACGCGGCCCGCAGTAGTGCACGAGCGCCCGAGCATCCTGCAACTCGCTTTGCCGGCGATTCTCGGCAACCTGCTGTACGGCATCGTCGGTCTCGTGCAGACGAAAGTGGTCGGGCAACTGGGTGCAGAAGCGCTTGCCGCAGTCGGCGCGGGGCAACGCGTGTTCTTCGCGCTGCAGGCCGTGATGATGGCGATTGGTGCGGGTACCACTGCGCTCGTCGCGCGCGCCTGGGGTCGTAACGACGAAGTTGAGGCCGGGCGCATCACCATCGCGTCGCTCGTGCTCGGCGGTGTGTTCGGTCTCGTGCTGACGATTCCCGGCGTGTTCTTTTCGAGCCATGTCGCGGCGATCTTCGGACTCGATGCGCACACGGTGGAGCTCGCAGCATCGAACATCCGCTGGTTGTCGATCTTCAACGTCGCATTCGCGGCGAACTTCATCATGGGTGGCGCACTGCGTGCCGCGGGCGATGCGTGGACGCCGCTATATGTCGGTGCGTTCGTGAACGTCGTGAACATCCCGCTGCTCTACGGCTTCGTATTCGGCTTGTGGGGGTTGCCGGCGATGGGCGTGGCCGGAGCCGCGCTCGCCGCAGGTCTGTCGTTCACTCTCGGGGGCGCCATCCTGGTCGGCTTGTGGTGGAACCAGAAGCTGATGATCAAACACATTCGCGGCGGCTGGTTCCGTACCGAACGCCTGAAACGTCTGCTCGACATCGGCTATCCGGCCGGCATCGAGCAGATCATTTTTCAGGCGGGCTTCTTCGCGTTCCTGATGCTCATCGGCAACTACTACGGCACGCAGGCATTCGCCGCCTACAACATCGGCGTGAACATGCTGAACATCTGCATGGTGGCCGGCTTCGGCTTTTCGATTGCCGGTTCGACGCTGGTCGGGCAGGCGCTCGGTGCCGACGACACCGAAGGAGCCGTGCGTGCAGGCTGGCGTTCGTTGCGCATGGCCATCGCGACGATGGGCGTATTGGGCGCCATCGTCATCTATTTCGCGCGCGACCTCGCCACGTTCTTCATCGGCAACGACCTCGACACCATCCAGCACACGGTGGAGTTCACATACGTGCTCGGCGCGATGATGCCGTTGATGGCGGTGGACTTCGCGATCGGCGGGTCGCTGCGCGGCGCCGGCGACACGCGTTATCCCATGCTGGCGACGTTCTTCGGGCTGATCGGCATGCGCTGCACGCTTGCCGCGATCTTCACGTATTTCGATTTGCCGGTGAGCTGGGTGTATGCGGCGCTGATCGGCGACTACGTGCTGAAGGGCGTAATGCTGCTGTGGCGATTCCAATCGGGGCGCTGGAAATACGTGGTCCGCAACGAAGAGCTCGTGACGAGCTGATCGGAACGTGCGGTGCCTGAACTTCCCGACCTCACCGTCTATCTCGAACATCTCGAGCGCCGCACCCGTGGCGCGGAACTGATTGCAATCCGGCTGGCGAGTCCGTTCGTGCTGCGCACGGTCACACCGACCGTTGCACAGGTGTGCGGCCATCGCGTGCTCGGCTGGCACCGCCTCGCGAAGCAGCTCGTGCTGTCGCTCGACGGCGGGTTTTACGTGGTGATTCACCTGATGATCTCGGGACGCCTGCGCTGGGAGCGGGTTGGAACGGCCGTGCCGAAGCGCAACGGCCTCGCGGCGCTCGATTTCGATACGGGGACGATGATCTTCACCGAAGCGAGCAAGAAGCGCCGCGCCTCATTGAAACTGGTGGAGGGTGCGGAAGGTCTGGCTGCGCTCGACCCCGGCGGTATCGACGTATTCGACGTGTCGCTGCAGCAGTTTGCGATACGACTGAAAGGCGTACATCACACGGTGAAGCGCGCGCTGACCGATCAGCACATCTTCGCCGGCATCGGCAATGCGTACTCCGACGAGATTCTGTTGCGCGCGCGTATGTCGCCGTTCAAACAAGGCAACACGCTGACCGACGTGGAGACGCAACGGCTCTACGATGCGTGCCGTGAAGTGCTCACTGAATGGACGGCGCGATTGCGCGAGCAGTCCGGCGATGACTTCCCGACGAAGGTCACTGCGTTCCACGACGAGATGGCCGTGCACGGCAAGTTCCGGCAGCCTTGTCCGGTATGCGGTGCGCCGGTGCAACGGATCGTGTACGCGGAAAACGAGAGCAATTACTGCGCGAAGTGTCAGACGGCGGGACGCTTGCTCGCGGACCGATCGCTGTCGCGCCTGCTGAAGGCGACGTGGCCGAAACGGCTGGAAGATCTCGAGTAGGTTCAGTCGCGGTTGGGCCCCTGGGCCGCTTTCCGCAACGCTGTCGACGAGACGTCGTTTCGAAACTCGGCCGCCGGAACGGCCGTGCATATCGCGCGCAACGCCGCTGGAACGGTAGTGTCGTCCAAACTTATGAACCTGCCGCCCACCGTTCTCCCGAACACCAGGAACTCGCAGCCGAGTGCGGCGAGTTCGCCAACGGCTGCGGCCAGCCGCGCTGGATCGTTGCCGTAGTACTTCGCGTCGCCGATGCGGCTCGCGGTGTCTACGCCCACAACGAACTTCACGCCGGGAAAGCGCCGCGCCTTCTCTATGAAGGTCGCAGTGTTGGTGACCCATACCGGGGTCGACGCGTCGAACTGAGATACACGATTGCGAAGCGCGAGATAGTTCAAGCGCGGCTTATCCACATTGTTGGCGCAGATTTCGAACGCCACCGGCGCGCCGTAGTGCCGCGCGGCGAACTGCGCCATCGCAATGTGGCCGTCGTGCAGCGGATTGAAGGCGCCGGGCAGCAGCACTTTGGGTTGGTCGGCGCTGTGTTGAGGGGCTGCGTCGATGCGGTCGAGCAGAATGTCGTCCCAGCCGTGCGTGGCCGTTGCGCGATCGCGATCGATCGCTTCGCCCGCATTGAGATGGAGCGGCAGATTCACTTGCAACGCAAACGTCTCCGCAAGCGCTGAAAGCGCGATATCGGCGAGCAAACGTTCTTCTGCGACACGATCGCGCGCGCCTTTGGTGAACGTGATCGACCACGTGCGCGTGTCGGCAACCGTCTGCAACGCAACATGGGCGCGATGATCACCACGCTTCGGCGATGTGGTTGCGAGACTCGCAGTGCAGCCAAGGCCGAACCGGTGTTGTGGCGCGTCGGGCGCGAGCGAGCGCGCACGTTGAAACGAAGCCATCGCCATGTCGCAGGCGGTTTGTACGCTACACGCCTGCTCGGGTGCGGCGCCGACGAATTCAGCGAGCGCGCGTTCCGCATAAGGCACGCGTGCTTCGAGCACGGTAGCCGACGCGCCCGGCACCGTGAGCAGGTCCGCCAACAGCACTGCTCCGCCGCCCGTCACCGCGAATACACCGCAATGCGGCAGCGCGTGCAGGCGTTGAACCAGTTCGATGCGGGCGTTCACTCTTCTTTTATGGGGAATTGGCGAGGAATTTCCGGACGGCGGCCAGGAATACGTCGAGCTGATCGTGGTGCACCCAGTGTCCGGCACCTTCGACGTTCACGACCTGAGCGTTCTTGAAGTGTTTTGCACGTCCGTCTTTCTCGGGGTCGGATGCCCACGATTCGGTGCCGCGCACCAGCAACGTCGGGCACGTGATGCGCGCATAGAGTTCGTTGCTCTGTTGTGGCGACAGACCCACCGGGAAGAACGAGCGGACGTAGTTGTCGAATTTCCAGCTGTACGTGCCGTCTTCGTTCTGGTTGCTGCCGTGGATCGTCAGATGCCGCGCCTGATCGGCCGACAGATGCGGGTTCTCTTCCTGCATCCGCTTGAACGCTTCTTCGAGCGAGTCGTAACGACGCGGCGAGCGCCCCGCGACTTTTCTCAACCCATTGATCCATTCGTGAAGGCGTTCGTGCGTCTTCTGCTGGCTCATCATCTTCAACATGTGCGGCGGCGGTCCCATGCCTTCGATGGCGACGAGCTTCACCACCGTCTCGGGGTACAAGCCGGTGTAGTTCAGCGAAATCGAACCGCCCAGCGAATGACCGATGATCGTTACCGGCGTCATCTTCGTCTGGTTCAGCAGCTGCGCGATGTCGTAGACGTAGTCGAGCTGTGTGTAGCCGCCACCTTTGAGCCATTCGGAATCGCCGTGGCCGCGCAGATCGGGCGCGATGATGTGAAAGCGATCTTGAAAATAT
>CAZLDA010000034.1:8760-13917 GCA_964557875.1 uncultured Pseudomonadales bacterium
GACCCAGTCCCAGTTGCGGCAGTGATCTCTTCCGCCGTGCACGAGCAGCAACGGCGGCGCGTCACGGTCGCCCCAGGCGACGTAGTGCAGGCGCAGGCGCTGCGAGAAATAGATGTGAGAGGTAGGGCCGCCCTTGGGCATGCTGAAACCATTTCTTGAATGCGGTGTCGCGAGTATAGCCCGGCGGCTGTCGCCAGACGCGATGCGCGCGGGCACAATGCCGCGCAAATCCTTCTCTTTGCCAACAATCTCTTTACCAACAAGAAGGGGGCCCGGGAACATCGTGCAGCTGCTCAAGGAATTTCACGTCGCGTTTGCGTACCTCACGCTGGTGAGTTTCGTGGTGCGGGGATTGTTGTCGATCGCCGAGTCACCGCTGCGCAACGCGAAGTGGCTGCGCATTGCGCCGCATGTCATCGATACGTTTCTACTCGTGCTCGGCATTTCACTGGCCGTCACGCTCTCGCTTTCGCCGCTCGCCAACGGCTGGCTGATGGCGAAGATCATCGGTCTCGTGGCGTACATCGGCTTCGGTGTGATGGCGATGCGCGCGCGCACGCGGCCGCTCAAGATCGTCGGCTTCATTCTTGCGGTCGGGTCGGTCGGCTACATCTTCGCGGTGGCGTATTCGAAGCAGGTGATGCCCTTTTAGTGCGCGTCTTCCTCGCGTGCAGCGTCGATCGTGATACGGCAGATCGGCTGTACGCGGATCTCGAGCCGATGCGGCGTACTTACCGCGGCCCCGGATACAGATGGGTTCCGCCGGCGAACTACCACGTCACCCTGCGGTTCTTCGGCGAACTGAACGCCGCCGAGGTGGATCGGGCGGCGGCGCTGGTCGAGCCCATTGCCGTTGCGACCCGGCCGTTCGAGGGCCGCGCGCGGCCTGCGCAGCCGTTGCCCGGTAAGCACAAACCGCGCGTGATCGTGCTGCCGGTCGAATCGGCGTCGCGACTCGAATCGCTCGCGACGGAATGTGCGCACGTTCTGAACGATGCGTTCGGCCCGCCTGACAAACCGTTCAAGGCGCACCTCACCGTTATCCGGTGCGGACGCGGCGCACGTTTCATCGCCGCAGACGATCCGATCGACTTCGAGCTGTCGTTCACGCGCGTTGCGCTGTTCGAAAGTACTTCTCGGTCGGGCGCGCTGACTTACACGCCGCTGCGCGAATTCCAGTTCGGCGCGCATTCTGATTCGGTGGATAGTCAGAACGCGCCGTCGTAGATCAGCTTCGAACCGATGACGATCAGCGATCCGTAGATGACGTGATAGAACGCGCTTTCGTCGATGTGATCATGCGCGACTCGGCCGATCCAGATGCCGAGCGGTGCAAGCGGCGCGAGCATCAGCGACGTAGACAGGTTGTTCAGATCGAGCTGGTCGAGCCAGGCATAAGCCGGCAATTTCAGCCAGTTGACCACGAAGAAGAACGCGACGTTGGTGGCCTGGAACAGCGATTTGTCGAGTCGCTGTGACAACAGATACGCCTGAACCGGCGGTCCGCCGGCGTGAATGCCGAAGCTCGTGAATCCGGACAGCGTGCTCCAGAACGTGCCGCGCAGCATCGATGCGGGTTTCGCGTGGGTGTGGGGCGGACCGATGTACCACAGGATCGCGATCACCAGTGCCATCGCGCCAACGAGCAGACGCATCGCATCGTTCGACAGCATGCGAAAGGTCGCAAGGCCAATGAGAGTGCCAATCAGGGCGCCAGGAATCATCGTGCGCAGAATCGCCGCATCCCAACGCTTCCACCACACGCGCACCGCGAATACGTCCATCAGCAGCAGGATCGGCAGCATGATCGCGGCCGCCTGGACCGGCGCGATGGTGAGCGACATCAGCGGCACGCCCACGATCCCGACGCCGCCGCCAAGCCCGCCCTTTGCGATGCCGACGATCAGCACCGCGACAATCGCGCAGGCATAGAACCACGGATCGGTGATCATCGATTGCTGATCTGGTGTCGTGCCCGGGGTGACGTGGAACAGCGAATCGGGACGCGACGCGCCCCGCCAATCTCATTCTCAGTATCATAGCCGCGCCGTGCGGTCCAAGCCGCATGCAGTCAGGCTATCTAAGTAGGGCAAGGGCGGCCGAATGGACTTCAAGAACACCACCGCGCGTTACGGCGTGGTGTCTCAGGCACTGCATTGGTTGATCGTTGCGCTGATCATCACGCAGTACGTGCTGGCGGAACTTGCGGAAAGTGCAGGTGCGGAACGGGCAGCGCACCCGGCGGCGGCGTTGCAGCAACTCGCTTTGTTGGCGCGCCACAAGTCGGTCGGCCTTACCATTCTGGTGTTGGCGCTACTGCGCCTGCTGTGGCGCTTCTTTTCGGCGCCGCCGCCGTTTCCCACGGCGATGCCACGCTGGCAGGTATGGGTGGCGAAGCTGACCCACTATGCGTTCTATGCGTTGCTGTTCCTGTTGCCGGTGTCGGGTCTCGTGATGTCGGCCGCTTCGAACTATCCGGTGTCGTACTTCGGCCTGTTCACCATTCCGAACGTGGTCGCACCGGACGAAACACTCAAGGAAATCATGAAGGAACGCCACGAAATGTTGTTCGACATCTTGGTGGTCGTCGCTTTCCTCCATGTGGTTGCCGCGTTGAAGCACCACTTCGTGGATCGCGACGACGTGCTGCGTCGCATGTTGCCGTGGACCACTAGATGAAGGCGGCGCTGCTGATCCTAGCACTCGCCGTCGCTCCGCTGGCTGCGGCAGAGCCGGCTCGTTGGAACATCGACTATGCGGCGAGCCGCATCGCGTTCACGGCGGAGCAGGCGGAAGCGCCGTTCGACGGCAGCTTCAAAACGTTCGAAGCCGACGTACGTTTCGATCCCGCTTCGCTTGCAGAGAGTCAAGCCGACGTGCACATCGACACCGCCTCGGTGGCCACCTCCGACAAGGAGCGTGACGGAATTCTGCGCGGCGCCGGCTGGTTCGAGTCGGAGCAGTTCCCCCGCGCGCATTTCGTGGCGAAGACGTTTGCGAAGGCGGGCGACGGATACGAGGCGCGTGGCGATCTGACGATTCGCTCGGTGACGTTGCCGGTGGTGTTTCGCTTCACGCTGAAGGACGCGAGCGGACGCATCGAACTGAAGGGGGAAGCGGAACTCGATCGCCTCGCATTTCAGATGGGCCTTGGCGAGTGGGCCGACCCCAAGTGGATAGGCAAGACCGTGCAGGTGCATGTGACGCTGACCGGAAGTCGCTGAGCATGAAGATCGTCAAAGAGTTCCCGCACAGCTTTCGCGAGATCCCGCATCTCTACATTCCTCTGCGCGACGGCACGCGAATCGCCGCGCGGTTGTGGCTGCCCGATAGTGCAGAGCGCTCGCCCGTGCCCGTGATCCTCGAGTACTTGCCGTATCGAAAAGGCGACGGCACTGCCATCGACGATGCGACGCGGCATCGCTACTTCGCTGGTCACGGCTTTGCCGCGATACGTATAGACATGCGCGGCAGCGGCGACTCAGAAGGGTTGTTGGTGGATGAGTACAGCGCGCAGGAAATGAGCGATGCGGTCGAGTTGATCGGATGGCTTGCGGCGCAACCGTGGTGCAACGGCCGCGTCGGAATGATGGGTATCTCGTGGGGCGGTTTCAATTCGTTGCAGGTTGCGGCACTCGCGCCACCGGCGCTGCGCGCGGTCGTCAGCGTTTGCTCCACGGACGATCGATACAACGACGACGTGCACGATCAGGGTGGCGCGCTGCTTGCGCGCGAGATGCTCGGCTGGGCGATGCCGATGCTCGGCTTCAACGTGAAGCCGCCGGATCCGCAAGTGGTCGGCAGCGCATGGCGCGAGATGTGGCAGCAGCGCCTCGACGGCACACCGGCCTTCATCGAAACCTGGATGGCACATCCGCAGCGCGACGCGTATTGGCGCCATGGCTCGATCTGCGAGGACTATTCGGCAATCCGTTGCCCGGTGCTGATGGTCGGCGGCTGGGCGGATGGTTACACGAACACGGTGATGCGTGTGTTGAACAATCTCGAGGCGCCGTGCCGCGGCATCATCGGACCCTGGGCGCACCAGTATCCGAATTCGGGTCGTCCGGGTCCGGCGATCGGCTTCCTGCAGGAAGCGGTGCGCTGGTGGGACCATTGGCTGAACGATCGTGATCGGGGCGTACTCGAGGTGCCGAAACTGCGCGTGTGGATGCAGGAACATGCCGCTCCGCGTTCGTCGAAGTGGCCCGGACGCTGGTGCGGCGGTTCACTCGCGAACAGTGAATTCGAAGCGCGCGCGTTCTATTTCACGGGCAACGCGTTGCAGGGCGACCCTGGCCCTGCGGTGGTCAAGACGCTGCCGCTCGATCCGCGTCATGGCGCTGCATCCGGCATGTGGTGTCCGTTCGGGCCCGGCGACCTCGCGGCCGATCAGCGGCCGGACGATCTCGTTAGCATGACGTTCGACACCGCGCCGCTTGCCTCGGAGTTGTCGCTGCTCGGGGCACCGGAGGTAGTGGTGGACGTCGAAGGCGAAGCGGGCTCACAGGTGATCGCGCGGCTGTGTGAAGTGGCGCCGGACGGTTCATCGCTGCTGCTGTCATGGGGTGTACAGGCGCTCGACGGCGGGCCGCGCGCGCGCGTACGCATGAACGTGTTGGGCCATCGCGTGAAAGCCGGTCACCGTTTGCGACTCGCACTGGCCGCGTCGTACTGGCCCATGGTGTGGCCTTCGGCCCGTCCGGCACCGCGTGTGACGACCGGAGTCGGCAGGCTGGTGCTGCCGGTGTGGACGGCGCCGACGGAGGCGGTTTCGTTCGAGGAACCCGAGTGTGCCGAACCCGCGGCATTCGAAGTGCTGCGCAAAGGCGCACTGACGATCTCGGACGACGGCACCACACGCCGCGCCGACCAGGGCCGCATCCGCCATGCGAACGGAATGGAAACGGAGACGGTGTTCATCGACGAGATGACGTGGAGCGGCGACGCCCCGACGGCGTTGTTCGCCCGCGAGTTCGAGCTGGCCCGCGGCGACTGGCAGACGCGTATCGCCGTCACCGGCGAGATGACGTCCGATCGCGACGGCTTCGACGTGCGCGTCGGCCTGATCGCATCGAGCGGCAATTCGCGCTGCGCCGATCGAACGTGGACGTTTCGTTTCCCACGAAGCTCGGCGTAGCATTGCGTCGTCGCGCA
>CAZLDA010000035.1:0-13850 GCA_964557875.1 uncultured Pseudomonadales bacterium
TGCAGGGTATCGTGGGCTTTCTGTTGACGCCGGTCAGCGCGTTGGCGTTCTGGACGCTGCCGCAGAAGTACCGTACCGAGGGTTCCGGTATGTTCGAGTTGTCGCGTACCCTCGGCAGCAGCATCGGCGTTTCGATCCGGACCGGCACGCCCGCGCGATACGTCCAGATGAATCGCTGTCGCACACATCACACCGTTCAGCGATGCGATGCAGAATCCGTCGATCTCGAGCTACCTGAATCCGCATACGCTCCCTGGGTTATAGATGCTCTCGACGCCACCCTCATGCGCATGCGTGAGGCGCTGATGCATGCATAAGCAGATGACTTTCGCGCGATGGTATTGGTTTCGCTGATTGCGATTCCGGTGCTTCTGCTTCCGAAGCCGGCGCCGCCTATCGTCACGCCCCCGCAGCCCATACCCCATTGGCAAGGGATTCGGGCGCGCATCACCACACGACCGACATTCTCGTCCTCAGACGCGTCACTTCCATCCCGCGAGCCGAATTACTCCGTCTCGCCAGCGTCAGAAGGCCTCCGCGCGGCAACGCCTACGTCAGCTTTAGAGATCGACACCAGGTGCAGTAGGCCTTGTATCCGATGATCGATACGATTTTGGTCCCGAGGTGTCACCGCGCGTCGCGATAGGAGTGTGATTCAAATCGGCATTAGGCATTAGTAGACGGCTGAATTGCCCAAGCTGTCTCAGAAAGGTCTAACTCCTCACTGTAGTTCAATTTGATATCTAAATTTCGAAATTTCTTCAAATTACGATTAAAATATAGTATTTGTGTAGTTGTGTCTCTGTTTGCGGGTTAGCAACTCTTGGAGGCAAAGCCAAACGGGCAAACACGCAGTCCCCCATGGGGCGGGGGAAGCCAAAGCTACACCTATGTAGTTCTGGTCAAGGTTCCAAATCAAATTGGGGGGTTCGTTCCATGTCAATCCGCTTTAGGCCGTCCGGTGTGTCTACAAATTCGCCAAGCCGCTCCTTGCCCGCGCACGAGTGCGGTGGCGGTCTCCGAGCGTCGCATTCTAACGACGCCTTGGGCGCGTCCGCCCTCGGGCTTTGGATCCTCCTACTGTTGTCCTCCTTCCCGGCGCAGTCGGTATTGGCCGCAGATCCGGATGCTACCGATGCAAAGTCGGATCGGCGTCAGATCGAAGAGGTGGTGGTCACTGCCGAACGCAAAGAGGCGAGCATCAGCGATACGTCGATTTCGATCACGGCGTTCACTGGTCAGATGCTCGAGGACTTCGGCATCCGCAACGCCGAAGACCTGCAGAACATGATTCCGGCGGCGGTCATTCAGCCATACGACATGGCGATCCGCGGGATCGGCCGGAACTTCCGCAACCTCGGCGGCGACCCGGGCATTGCGACGTATCAGAACAGCGTGTACTCGGAAGACTTCGGCATCGCGTCTAGCGAAGGCGGTCTGTTCGACATCGAACGCGTTGAAGTGCTGCGCGGCCCGCAAGGCACGTTGTACGGCCGGAACGCCATCGGCGGGGCGGTGAACTTCATCAACAAGAAACCATCCGACGAATTCGAAGGCGAAGCGCGAGTGATCACCGGCAGCGACGGTCTGCAGGAAGAGTACGGCATGCTGTCGGGTCCGATCGTGGCCGGCATTCTCGATGCGCGTCTGACCGGCGTGAAGCGGGTTCGCGATGGCGCTATCAAGGATCTGTCAGGCAATCAGGATCCGGACAACTTCGGCGACGAGAACTACGCGCTGGCGTTGATGTGGACACCGAGCGACCAGTTCAGCTGGTACGTCCGCGGCAACGAACGCAGTCTGCGGCGCCGGATGGGCGGCGCCGACGCGGCGGGCATCCTGACGTTGTCCGAGAACGGGCAGACCCAGGCGCGCGACACGACCGACTACGTCCTCGGTTACCGGGCTATCAATCCGGCGATACCGTGCCCGAATCAATTCACGCGCACCCCCTTCGTGCAAGCCCCGGGCATCAACGGCCCGCGAGGTGCGGGCGGTGTACCCGGCGGTGTCGGCTGTATGGTCTCCGGCATGCCGACGTTCACGTTCACGAATCCGACGGACGGTTCGATCGTCACCGCGCAACGCAATGTGCCGGGTGTCGACGCGCAGAACGCCGGCGCCAACACCATCACCCACCCGAACTTGGCGTACGGCGCCGATCCGTCAAAGCAGCGGCTGCTAGGCTTCGACAACTTGAGCGGCGACGGTCTGACGACCGATACCAACGGCCTGCAGAACGAAGGCTTCGACCAGCAGGCGGGCACGTCGGAGATGACGTGGCAGGCGAACGACACCACCACGCTCAAGTACATCTTCGGCTACTCATCGTTCTTCTACGATCGCAACACCGACGTCGATCTAACGAGCGGCCAGGTGTTCGACCGCCAGTTCTACGTCAGCCAGGAAGCGGAGTACACGTCGCACGAATTGCAGGCGTTCAACGACATCTCGGACAAGTTCTCGCTGACGTCGGGGTTGTTCTACTACGACTCGAAGATCACGCAGCGCGGCGACTTCTACGACAGCCGTTGTAAGCTGAATCAGCCGTGTACGTCGCGGTACGCCAACCCAGCGTTCGGTACAGCCGCTAACCCGATTCCGTACAGCGCGATCAACCCGGCGCTGGGGTTCCTGGATATCTTGCCGCAGATCACGCTGAACACTACGAAACAATACGGCACGATCGCGGCGAACGGCGGTCAAGCGCCATTCAACTGCACGCCGGGTCTGTTCGCCGTGCCGACCTCGGCCTTCTGCTTCGGCAGTTGGAGGGGCGACACAAACAGTCATGTCCCCCATCAGAATCCGTTCGTGTCTGCGACGAACCAGCAGTACCAGACCCGATCCGAGCGGAACTCGTACGCGGCGTATACGCAAGGCGTTTACACCTTCAATGACCGTTGGGCGATGACGCTTGGTGTGCGCTGGGCGCGCGACCAATTGACGGGTGAAGAGATTCAAGCCTACTACAACGAAAATACGATCGTCGGCTTGGGATTCCCGGAAGCGGGCGGTACCTCGTCTCTGGCTGCCATCAACCAGGCCCTCGGCTATCTCGGCGCCGATGGCACGATCCTGAACCCGCAACGCCTTTTGGTGAGCGGCATTCCGACCAGCATCGGCCTGTGGCGCCAGATGGACCGAAAGGACGACGACATTACCTGGCGCGTCAACTTCGACTACACCCCGACGGAGAACGACCTGATCTACTTGTCGGCCACGAAGGGTTCCCGGGCTGGCGGCTTCAATCTGGTGTTCTTCAGCGCGAACCGCGCGTTCAAGACCGAAAGCCTGATCTCGTACGAATTGGGCTACAAGGGGACGATGCGCGACGGCACGCTCCAGTTGAATTCCGCGATCTACCTTTACGACTACAAGAACGTTGAGACATTTGCCACCGGTCCGTCGGCGTTCAACCCCGCCGATACGTCGGTGAGCGTGTTCTCGGTGCCCTCGGCGCAGATCATCGGCTGGGATACCGACTTTGATTGGCTGATCACCGACAACATCACGTTGGGCGCGAACTTCAGCTACACGCACAGCGAGTACACGGATCATTTCTCGGTCATGGATCCCAACGATCCGAGTCGGCCGCCGTCGTTGTTCAGTCCTATCGATATCCCGATTGATCTCGATGGCAAACAGATGCTGCAGGTGCCGGAGATGAAGGGCGGTGTGTATGCGCAGTACGCGCTGCAACTCGGCGACAGAGGTCAGGTGACGTTCCTAGCGAACTGGACGTGGATCGACAAGGTCTACTTCTCGGCGTTCGAGTCGAAGGAAGATGCCGCGCCCTCGTACCAGCGAACCGATTTTCGGGCAACGTGGGTGTCGCCGGGCGCTTCGTGGACGCTAGCCGCGTTCGTCGACAACGTATTCGACGACATCGGCCTGCGGCAGGTGGACCACTATGGGGCGGAAGAACAAAATAACTTCCTCCGCGCCGGTTCTAACACCATACCCCAACAGATCGGTGTTTCTTTGGACTACAAGTTCGGCGCTCTGAAATGACGAGTGCCGATTGACTATTCGACCAGGGGGCTGCGGCCCCCTTCTTTTGGGTTGGTTCGGGTTGCGAGCAACTCGCTTCCGCGGACCGCAGGTTCAGTAAGAGACTCATGGTCGATGGCGAAGCTCGTTTCCGTCAGGAGTTCGACGTGGCAAGGGGCAAATCGGCGGCCGAAGGACCGGGGTGAACCCCCAAACAACCTATTTCGTGATCGGGGGACTTGATCGCTCGGAAGAGAGGAGAGCGACTGAATTGGGTTGGCACTGAAATTGTGAATGGCGGCCGGGGCAGTTTTGGCCCGGTGGACTTTCACCATTGGTACGGCGGAAATGATCGGCTAGCCAGCGCTCATGTCGCTGCGGCTAACCAACAACTCCGTGACCTAATGTTGTTCGAACCACGTCTAGGGCCTGTGCGAAACCAATTGAGACCATTGCTGGTATAGGAGTGCCGAATCAGAGTCGGTCGCTACGAATGGAAAACTGAATCCTTCTCGGGATCAAAGGGGGCCGATCGACGTACCGAGGCTCGGGGGATCGCCGACACTACGATGCATTCTTGGACGAACCCCAACTCTACACGGTGTTGGCGGGGTCCAGCTTCAAGGCGACCGAGTCATAAATTTTGGTCCAACCGTTATGGACGGCTGTTCCCTTTGAGTAGGCGCGACGATGCGGTTGACAACGGGTTCCCGGTGAAGGTCGTCGGAAGTGGTGAGTTGAGGGGGATCCGCCGTGTCACCAAATGGTGGCGGAGAGGCGCGTTCGCTCGAAGACACGCTGGCCATCAGCAAGACCCTCACGCTCGCAATGCCACGTTACCTGCATCCAGCGATGGCGCCACAAGTGCAGATCATTGGGACCGCCATCGGTTCGCCTTCGCGCCGGTCCTCCGCGCTTCAGGATCGTCGCGCGATGACCGAAGGAAAGCGACTCGGCGAGTGCGACGTCTGCGATCGAATCGTCGAATCAAAGGCGCGGCGATTCGTGCGTAAGTACTGTTCGAACGTGCGCAACGCGCGATGCGTAAAATGTGGATTCGGGCTCGCCGAATCCGAGACGCGGTCGGTCGATGCGCGAGGCATCGTTCTCACATGCCAATGCTCTTCATGTGATCGTCTACCATAGATGACACCGCACCATGGCCAAGTCGTCGGCACTGGTATATTGATGACTCGCGCGTCAGCGTCCCGATAACTCGTCGTTGTGGGGCGACGGTCGGGTCTGGATTTTGCCCCTCAATAGGCTCGTTGGTGATCCAGTTCTTGCCAATGCCGAATCGGAGAATGCCGCGGAGTCGCTGGGTGGCTAGCGGCGTCGCAATTGTCAGCGGCGGTTCGATCTCGATGCACGAATGCATCAGAGATCTGAACTCTCGGCGCGGTTTAGACCGTCGACTGTCATGCTCGTTGCGACATTTCAAGACAACTGTTCAGCGCGGGGGCGTTTGCGCGACCCTATGCCCGTCCTGATTTTTCAAGGTACAGTTCGTACTGTTGCAGTGCGACGATACCCTCGGCCGGTTGTAGTACTACCAACCAGCCAGGCGACGCACTCCGTCGCGCCACATGCTCAGGAGCGCGCGGAGCTTGGCAACTGCCGCTTCGGTTTGATACGTCAATACGAGGTGCATAAGTTGCCGGTATTCTTCAAGCATGGTCTTCGGATCCGCTAGGTCTCGAAAGACCAACAAGCGGTAACGCCTTGCTTGGTCGTAGAGCGCCCCCTGTATGTGAGCTGCGCGCGGCGAGGCTGCGCCCGCCGTCAGCGCGAGATGGAATGTTCGGTGGGCTTCCTCGTAGGAGTCACGTTCGCCGGGACTGTCGGAGCCCGCACGTTGAATGCGGCGTTCGAGAACGTGGAATGCCGCGACTATCGACGCTTCCCAATGCTCATCGCGAGACGCCATCGCAGCCCGCAACACGCCCTCTTCAATGATCTGCCAAATGAACATGAGGTCATCAACGTCGGCCGCATTGAATGGGGCGACGCGAAAGCCGCGTTGACCCTCGGTGGTGACAAGTCCTTCGCCAACTAGGCGAGATAGCGCCTCGCGGAGTGGGCTAAGGCCGATAGAGTACCGGTGTCGCAGGTCCGCCATCGCAAGCCGCGAACCCGGTTTCAAAGTGCCATCGAGGACATCCGCTCGTAGCCGAAAGAATACCGAAAGCGCCAAAGTCGCCTCGTTGCCGGAAGCGGCTGATGTTGTGGCGTCAATTTCGGTTGACTCCGACAATCTCGAAATTCTCTTCAAACTCCCATCAGAATGTAGTATCACTGTCATGGGCAAACGCTGAAGAGCGTAGGCCCAATTGGGGAAACAGGGAATCCTACAACAGTACTAGCGGCGGAGCTTATATCAGCTCTCATCGTGCAGTTGGGGAAAGCTTGGGTTCATTTTCAAATGGGGAGTTTATCAATGTTAGCTCACACGAAGCCACTCGGCTTGGTTGTCAGTACAGGTGCGCGTCACTTCAAAGGCGAATTGACAGGGTCAATTCGCTTCAGTCTACCAAGTTCAGGCTGCGCCTTTTGCATTCTACTTACGTCCACATTCATGGCACAGACGGTTTCGGCGTCGGATGAATCCGAGGCGGCGAACGCATCTCCTGCCGAACGGCGGCAGATTGAAGAGGTGGTGGTTACTGCCGAACGGAAAGAGGCGAGCATCAGTGATACGTCGATTTCGATCACGGCCTTCACCGGTCAGATGCTCGAAGACTTCGGCATCCGCAACGCCGAAGACCTACAGAACATGATTCCGGCGGCGGTGATTCAGCCATACGACATGGCGATCCGCGGCATCGGCCGGAACTTCCGCAACCTCGGTGGCGACCCGGGCATCGCAACCTACGCCAACAGCGTGTACTCGGAAGACTTCGGTATCGCCTCGAGCGAAGGCGGTCTGTTCGACATCGAACGCGTCGAAGTACTGCGCGGACCGCAAGGCACGTTGTACGGCCGCAACGCGATCGGCGGTGCGGTGAACTTCATCAACAAGAAGCCGACCAACGAATTCGAAGGCGAAGCGAAGGTGATCACCGGCAGCGACGGTCTGCAGGAAGAGTACGGCATGCTGTCGGGTCCGATCATCGACGGCATTCTCGCTGCGCGGTTGACCGGGGTGAAGCGGGAACGCGACGGTGCGATCAAGGATCTGTCGGGTCACCCCGATCCGGACAACTTCGGCGACGAGAACTATGCGCTGGCGTTGCAATGGACGCCGAACGACGACATCACGTGGCTGATCCGCGGTAACGAGCGCAGTCTGCGGCGTCGGATGGGTGGCGCCGATTCGGCCGGCATCATCACGTTCTCGGAGAACGGCGACGATCACAAGAACGCACGCGACACCGATACCTATGTGTTCGGTTATCGCGCCGTCGACCCGGCTGTGCCATGCCCGAATCTGTTCACGCGTACTGCGGTGGTCAACGTTCCCGGCATTCGAACGGGGACTCCTGGATTTTTGGGCACGCCCGGCGCGCCCGGTGGTGTCGGCTGCACCGTCGCTGGGCTACCCACGTTCAACTTTACGAATCCGCTGGATGGGTCGAACGTGACTGCCCAGCGTGTAGTTCCGGGTGTCGATGCGGCGACCGGCAGCGGCACGACGAACCACCCGAACTACGCCTACGGCGCCGATCCGTCGAAGTTGAAGGTGCTTGGCTTCGATAATCTGAAGGGTGGCGATCTGGTGACCGACACCAACGGTCTGCAGAACGAGGGCTTCGACCAGCAAGCCGGCACGTCTGAGTTGTCGTGGCAGGCGAACGACAAGGTCACGTTGAAGTACATCTTCGGTTACTCGTCGTTCTTTTATGACCGCAACACCGACGTTGACCTGACGAGCAGCGAGGTCTTCGACAACCAGTTCTATGTCAGCCAGGAAGCGGAGTACGTGTCGCACGAGTTGCAGGCGTTCACCGACATCTCCGACAACTTCTCGCTGACTTCGGGCTTGTTCTACTACGACTCGAAGATCACGCAGCGCGGTGACTACTACGACAGCCTCTGTACGCTGAATCAACCGTGCGACTCGCGTTATGCGAACCCTGCGTTCGGTACCGCGGCGAATCCGATTCCCTACGGGGCAATCAGTCCGGGGTTGGCTTTCCTCGATGTCACGCCGCAAGTGGGACTCTTCACCGCCAAGCAGTTCGGCACGATCGCGGTGAACGGCGGCCAGGCTCCGTTCTATTGCCCGGTTCCAACCGGCGCGTTCGAAGTCGAGAAGTCCGCGTTCTGCTTCGGCAGCTGGCGGGGAGGCACGAACACGCACGTGGCGCACCAGAACCCGTTCGTCTCGGCGACGGACCTGCAGTACCAGACGCGGTCGGAGCGCAACTCGTATGCGGCGTACACGCAAGGTGTGTACACGTTCAACGAACACTTCGCGTTGACCCTCGGTGCACGCTGGGCGCGTGACCTGTTGACCGGTGAGGAGAACCTCGGGTACTACAACGAAGATACCGCGGCCGGATTGGGCTTCACGCCCGCTGGTGGCACCTCGTCGCTCGCGGCCGTCAACCTGGCCCTGGGCTACCTCGCACCGGACGGCACGATCCTGAATCCGCAGCGCCTGCTCGTGAACGGTATTCCGGGAAGTATCAGTCTGTGGCGGCAGGAAGAACGCAAGGATGACGACATCACCTGGCGTGCGAACCTCGATTGGACGCCGACCGACAACGACCTGATCTACATCTCGGCAACCAAGGGCTCACGAGCCGGCGGCTTCAACCTGGTGTTCTTCAGCGCGGAACGTGCATTCAAGACGGAAAGCCTCATCTCTTACGAGTTGGGCTACAAGGGCACGTTGCGCGACGGCACCATGCAGTTGAATTCGGCGATCTACCTTTACGACTACAAGAACGTGGAGACCTTCGGCACCGGTCCGTCGCTTACGAACCCCGCCAACACCTCGACCAGTGTGTTCTCGGTACCCTCCGCGCAGATCTTCGGCTGGGACACCGACATGGACTGGCTGATCACCGACAACCTGACACTGGGCGCGAACTTCAGCTACACATACAGCGAGTACACCGACAACTTCGTGGTCAACGATCCGAACGACTCGAACCGGCCACCGTCGTTGTTCAATCCGGCGGCCATTCCGATCGACCTCGATGGCAAACAGATGCTGCAGGTGCCGGAGATGAAGGGCGGTGTGTACGCGCAATACACGTGGCAGATGGCAGACAGAGGTTCACTCACGTTCCTCGCGAACTGGAGCTGGATCGACCAGGTGTATTTCTCGGCGTTCGAGTCCAAGGAGGACGCTGCGCCGGAGTATCAGCGGACCGACCTCAGAGCAACGTGGATTTCGCCGAGCACCGCATGGTCAGTGGCGGCGTTCGCCGACAACGTCTTCAACGAAATCGGCGTCCGTCAGGTCGACCATTACGGGTCCACCGAAGACGTGAACTTCCGTCGCTCCGGCGCGAACACAATCCCTCAACAACTCGGCATCTCGGTTGACTACAAGTTCGGCGCGATGAAATGATAATCATCTGATCGACGATTCAAACGGGGGGCGCGGCCCCCCTCTTTTTTTGTTGGGATTCCACGCGATCAAGTCCAGCTTGTCTTCCCCCCGACGGTCGATCCCGTCCCTGCAGAACTCGAACGCAACTGGCGCCAAGTATTGCCCCTCGGGACCTGCTACTGGATCCGCCAATGCCAAACATCTAACAGTTTGGGGGAACGGGTGACCTTGCCCAGGGATTTTGGACCAGTTGTTACGTGGGAGCGGCTCCCTGGTTGATGGACTCGTGGTGTTGTCGGAACTGGATTGGAGTTCGGTAATCGAGACTCGAGTGCTAGAACCCATTTCAAAATTGACGAAGCAGTATTGTGATCGACGCGAGCTGAACGAAGCCCAGAAAGTTCTTGAATTGGGTGGAGCACAATCCCGCATTAATTCATCTGGGCAGATAAAAAAGCTTGGTCAACCGGATTAGTTCAGTGCAGGCGCCAGAATCGGATGGATTAAATTAATGTCGAAATTGTTTGGAACAGATGAAATTACGACGGCAATTCGATAGAGTGGTCTGCAGGCCATCGAATCGCTCTCCCGCCCGTTATGGGCGCGATTCGTGGTTAGGCTCCGATGGGCGCTTGATCTCCAACCCATCGGAGCCGCCTCATCAAGATATGTCTCTTCTTCCCTTGCTCCGTCGCTGAATCCCGGCTGGAAGCAGATTCCATGAGCCAAGACACGCCGCTGCATTGTTAGAGTTCGTGACGTACGAGCGTGTATGCAGAAGACTGGGGCACAGGAACGCGGCCTTTTGTTGACATCGAATAGGTCGAATATTGCGGGGCCCACGGGGGGCGCCATATTTCGGTTGCGCCGGTGCTACTGCAATCAGCGCCGGTGCTACTGCAATCATTGTCGCGTCGGGATCTAAGTATCTGACTTTGAAGTTCCCGGCATCCCTGGGCGAAGCTTGGGTGAGTTTTCAGGACTCAGCGACCAGAGGGTATCGCGATCTTCACGCGGCCTTGGGGGACTGTCGCGGGAGCTGTCAGCAACGCTCCATGAACGCGGCTAAGGAGAATCGTCATGATTTCGAAATTATTGCGATTTGAGGGGAAGATCGCCAGAGTCGGCCAGAGCCATTGAATCGCCCCTTCAAAAAAATGTGATTCGTGGCAGCTCCGATGGGATTGTTCCCCAACCCATCGGAGCCACCGTCGCAGCTGCGTTCGCTCCGCCTGCGTGGGTTCAATCTCTACGCCGGCTCGCGGCGGTAGCGTCGACGACAGACGCGATCAAACTAGAATCAACTGGATACCGCCCCCCACTACTGCGGCCCAACCCAGTGCAGTCACGGTATCGAGGCTGCGCAGAAGCAGCTTCGATCCTGCCCAGGACGAATCAGTGGGCTGAACTGGTAGCTGGTAGTAACTTGATTGATAGTACTCTAGGCTTATTATCTGCGTACCAACCGAGGCATGTGATGAGGCGTAGCGTAGAGAACCAACCCTTATCTGACACCCTTCTTAACCAAGGACGGCAGGCACGATGGCCGAACTGCGACACCTCTACCCCATGGGTCCGGGAGCGCTCCGAGAAGCGCTCTTGCGTTTAGCTGGCGAGGACTCAGTCACCACCGGGCGTCAACGCGCCTTTAGGGTCGCGGCGTTCAGTGCGGCGGACGTCGACGACCTCACAACCTGTTGGCAGATCATTGAGGAAGGCGTGTTGCGAGCGGCGATGGCGCGGCAGGATGCGCATTGGAAAGCTGCGATTGTCGCAGCGTTCCAGGTACTTGAGCGCCACGCTGAACGTACAAGCTCTGACATCGCCGAGCAGGACTCCTGTGAGGAAGCCCTTCGAGCATTCCACCTCGTGCTGACCTCGGGAGCAGGCTCGCCACGCGCCCTTCATATACAGGCAGCGCTCTATGATCATGCGAAGCGTTACCGGCATCTACTTTATCGAGACCTAGTCTTTTCGAAGGCCATGCTCGAGGGTTACAGGAGCCTGATAGACCTCGTGTTGACGTGTCAAACGGAGGCGGCCGTTGCGAAGCTGCGCGAGCTCTTGTCTACGTGGCGCGACAGACTGCGGCGGCTGGCTGGATCGTAGTGCGGCGTCGTTGCCCGATTGGCGCTTCTCGGATGATCTAGTGTAGTACGCCATACTTTGAGATGGGATGGTCGCGATGCGAGTTGCTCGATCGATTGAGTTGAGCGGCGAGGAACGCCAGCGGTTGCTGAAGCTTGCGTGGTCGAGCACCGTCAGTGTTTGGATGGCGCGCCGCGCCTGAATCGTTCTGTTGGCGACCGACGGTAAAACCAACGCACGAGATCGGCGAAAGATTTGGGGTTGGTCGAATCCAGGTCGGCCGCTGGTTGATCGCTACGCTGAGACGGGCGTGGAGGGATTGCCCATGATTTTCCGCGCAGCGGTCGTCAACGAACGACCGATGTCCGGGAGATTCTGCGCTTGACGACGCAAACGACGCCAAGCGATGCCACTCACTGGAATACCTGCAGCTTGGCGGCGGCGACTGGTGTGAGCGCCTCGACGATCCGGCGGGTGTGGCGAGCCAATGGTTTGAAGCCGCATCGGATCGAGAGTTTCAAGGTGTCGCCTGATCTGGATTTCGTCGCGAAGCTCGAAGACATCGTCGGACTGGATCTGAGTCCGCCGGAGCATGCGCTGGTGCTGTGCTGCGATGAAAAGAGTGAGGTTCAGGCACTGGATTGCACGCAACCCGGCCTGCCGTCGAAGAAGGGCTCCGCGGCAACGATGACCCACGACTACAAGCGCCACTGCACGACCACACCGTTTGCGGCTTTGAACGTGCTCGATGGCAGCGTGATCTCGCAATGTCAGGCGCGGCAACGACACGGTGAATGGTTGAAGTTCCTGCGTCAGATCGATGGCGAGACGCAGTCCAATCGGTCGCTGCATCTGATCTGCGACAACTATGCCACGCATAAGCATCCCAGGGTGCAACGCTGCTGGCGCGACATCCTCGTTTCAAGATGCACGTCACGCCGACCTCGGCCTGCTGGCTGAACATGGTCGAACGCTTCTTCCGCGATCTGACCAAGCACGAGATGAAACCGAAATCACCTATTCACTGATGAATTTTCGAAATATTGTTTAAAAATCGACTTTTATGGGTTAGGATCACTGTAGCCATGAATGGCCCCTCCCCATTGTGGGCATCGTGGTGAGGCTCCGACCCGCGCGTTTCCCCGTGCGGGGTCGGGGCCGCCTCCTTTACCGGAAGCATAGATTTCATGACCGCAAGAGCAGGATCAGTCCACTACGAGTGCAAGATCGAAGTTGGACGATATGAGTGCAAAACGGCGTCGCACGGCGGAGAACGAATCCTAATCGACGTATCGAAACCAAAAGATCGTCGTCAATACGATGCGTTTGTCGACGAACCGCACCTATATACGGTGCTGGGCAACTCGGACTTCAAAGCTAATGAGCGAAGCCTACTTGAACTAGCCAACCGCTATGGGCTCCCGATAGCTTCGAGCAACCACCGCGACCCGATCGGCGAGGGGATTCCCTTTAAGACAATTCGAGGGGAACTCAAAGCGTTTCAGCGGGCGCTCAATCGGTGGAGAAACGTCGGACACTCTCCTAAAGATTCACTGCCGATCAGCAGGAGGATAGCCGTGGCCTTGCGAAGTCACGTACGTTTGACGATGGAGCCCGAATTAGCGCTGGCAAAACTGGGATCGATGCGATTGTATGCAGGCGCCCCGAAGCTCAGGATTGTCGCTGACAGCGTCATGGGCGCGGCGTGGTTGCAACTCGCTGTCGCGATAAACGAAGGGAGAAAAGTGAGGGTATGCGACGTTTGCGATCGAATCTTAGAGCTGAAGCCGCCGCGCCGATGCATGCGCAGGTACTGTTCCAATGCGTGCAAGCAGAGGGACTACCGAAGGAGACTGCACCACGTCGTTGGGGGCGTGTCGTGAGAATCGGCGATGAGCGTGCCACCCTGGATTAATGGATCAACCGAACCGTGTCAGGCTGCAAACAGCCGATAGAGGCGGCGATGCGTGTGCAACCGCGCTTCGGCTTTCCCTCTCGAACCGAAGGAGGTCAACTCTCGACGCAGGAATTGCAGGAACTCGTCGTGACGATCAGTTTCGGTTCATCGAGACGTTCGACGTCGAACTCGACTGAATAGTCGACTCGAAAGCGCGCCAAAGTCCTCGAGGCGACGCGGACCCAAAACGGACCCAATGATGTGAACATTGTAGCGCGCTGTAGCACCGAGAATGAGTCCAATCAGAGAGTTACGAGATATAGCGAGCTACAGCGTGCACGCCTTCCGAGTTCGAGCCCCGTCCGCTCC
>CAZLDA010000036.1:0-13818 GCA_964557875.1 uncultured Pseudomonadales bacterium
TGGTCGGCGTTCTGGGCGCGCGGCTCGTCGGTGAAGAACCCGCCGTCGGGCGCGGCGTTGTATACGGGCTACATGGTGGGTGAGGATTCTGCAACGACGCGCGCATCCGAGACGATCGGCTATCTCGTCTTCGAATCGGGTTCGGGCACGTTGGGTACGACTCCGTACGAAGTGAAAGTGGGTGCCGACACCGTGCGTGGTTGGGACAACAGCTCGACCGGCTACGCGTACACGTTCGGCCGCAGTTTCACAGGTCCGCGTGTGGTGCTCGCAACACAGGTGGGAATGGACGGTGCGGATGGTAGCTTTGCGATCATCCGTGGCAACAGTGGACTCAGCGCAACCACCGTTCGGTTGATTGCGGATGAGGACAACGTGCGCGACACGGAACGCAGTCACTCGGCGGAGCAGGTGAGCTACTTCGTGATCGACCAGCCGACTGTCATCACGTTGACGCCGGCACCCTGACGATATGAATAAGGGGCGCTGGATCGTCTACTGCCTTGCGGCGGCAGCCGGAATCGTGATCGCGCTTCCGTTCGATCGCCGCCCGCCCGTGAGTGCAAACGAGGGACAAGTAGCGGCGCCGGCCACTAAGGTGGCGGTGCCGTCCGCCGTGATCGAGCACGCGTCGACGCCGATGACGGTGGCCACGGTGTCTCCCAAGCCGACGGCAAGCAAGCTCTACGCGAATCAAGCCCTCGAGCTTGAACCGCTGCACGCCGGCGGCGTCTTCGTCGGCTACGTCGTGGTACGCAGCCACGACCCGCGCCTGTCGGTCGGCGACGTCGTCACTGCAATCTCGGGTCAACAGGTGGAAGAAGGGGCGGCAGGGAGTGAGCTTCTGATCGCGGCGCTGCGCAACCCGAACGCGGAGCTCACGCTGCAGCAGAGGGCCGATTGGTCGTCCGAACTCTAATCACGGTACTGGTCTCGTTACTCGTAGCTCGCGCCGCCGCTGCGGATCTGGCCGCGACGTCGGAGCGTGCGGTGTATCGGCTCGCGATGACGCCGGTCGCCGAACGTGTACCGCTACGTGAATTGCACGGCTGGCGCCTGCGTCTCACGACAGTGGACGGCATGGTCTTCATGCCGATGCAGCTTGCTTTCGACGGCGGCATGCCCGGCCATGGCCATGGACTGCCGTCTGTTCCTCAAGCGACTCGTCTGTTGCCGAGCGGCGATCTCTTGATCGAAGGCGTGTCCTTCAACATGAGCGGTCCATGGCAATGGCGCATCGGCATTGCAGGTCCTGCCGGCTGGGACACCGCGGTGATCGACTTCGTCGTCGGCGCAGACGGCTCGATCGGCGGAGCGAACGCGACCACGCTTTCGACGAATGGCGGTGATCAGATCGTCGTGTTGCGTTCCTTGGCGCTCACGGCACTCGGCGACATTCCACCGGATCCGACCAACCGCGTGGCTGACGACCCGCGGGCCATCGCACTCGGCCGTACGATCTTCTTCGATCCTGCGTTCAGCGGGTCGGGCCGGTTGTCATGCGCGAGCTGCCACGTGCCCGGCAAGATTTTCACGGACGGTTTGGCCAGGGCGCGCGGCAGGGAAGAGACCGCTCGCAGTACTCCCGACCTCGTCGGCGCCGCCTGGCGAGCCTGGTTCTATTGGGACGGCCGGCGCGACAGTCTGTGGGCGCAAGCGCTGATTCCCCTCGAGGCACCCGCGGAAATGAACGGCTCGCGCACGCATACCGTTCGGCTGATGCGAGACCGCGAGGACTATCGGCGAGGTTACGAAACGTTGTTCGGCGCGTTGCCGGACCTCGGTGGGTTGCCCGACAACGCGGGACCCTTGGGCGATCAAAACGCGATCGATGCCTGGAACGGCATCAGCGCGGTCAGGCGTCATGAACTCGATCGCGCGTTCAGCAACGTAGGGAAGCTGCTCGCGGCGTTCGAGCGACGCATCGTACCCGTGCCGGGGCGCTTCGATGCCTACGTCGCCGCCGGTGCGAAGGATCGTTCGTTGACGGACGACGAGATAGTCGGGATGAGGCTTTTTGTCGACGACTCTCGCACGAATTGCCTGCGCTGCCACAACGGACCGCTGTTCACGAACCAGGGTTTTCACAACATCGGCACCGGCACGTTCGAAGGCGACCGTATGGACTTCGGCCGTGTGTTCGGACTGCAGGCCGTGCTGCTCGATCCGTTCAACTGTCTCGGTGAGTTCAACGACGCGTCATCGAAATCATGCGGAATGCTCGAGCATGCGCCTCGCGAGGAAGTGCCGGAGGAGTATTCCGGAGCATTCAAAGTGCCGGGACTGCGCAACGTTGCATCGACCGCGCCGTATATGCACGACGGTCGATACGGGACGCTCGAAGAAGTGGTCGAGCACTACAGACATCCACCGCCGTCTGCGCTCGCCGCTGGCGAGATCGCTCCGATCGTATTGACGGATGCGGAGGCGCGGCAGCTCGTCGCGTTTCTGCGTGCACTCGATGGCGGGTATCGGATTGCCGAGTGAACGGTCGAGGGAGTCCGGGGCAGGCCACTACATCGCCGCGTTCAGCGGACGTGATCGTAGAGTTTAGAAGCTCGGCAAGCGATCAGTCGACCAGCGTGAACTGCGGTTTCACCGGCTCGGCGGCATCGGAGAGGTACACCTCGTCGATGTCGTCGAGGCACTGCAGTGCTTCCGCCAGCGGAATCAGTACTTTCTGCAACGTGCCGGTCTTGTCGCGATAGGCGGCCACAACCGTCGAGTCGTGTGCCTTCACGATCAGATACTTCGTACCGTTGCGAGTCAGCAGGTGTCCCGGCAACGATTCGGAAATGTTCATTTCGAAACTCCGCGTTCGACGTCTACACGTTAACGCCTCGGACCGGTCGGAGTTGATTCCGCTCGTCGTGGGTGCGGAACCGTCCGGCGCCGCGGCGAGGTCAGCGGTCGATTCGAGGGTGCGAACGGTCCAAGAACATGAACGTTTCAAAAAAAGAAGGCGCCGATCGGCGCCTTCCTTTTACTCGCAAACGAAGCGGATCAGGCGTCGAACATGATGACGCTGCGCGCCACTTCGCCCTTCTTCAGCGCGTTCATCGCGTCGTTCACGTCCTTCAGCTTGATGCGCCCCGAGATCATGTCGTCGAGGTGCAGTTTGCCGTTCAGGTAGAAGTCGACGAAGCGCGGCATGTCTACTCGGAAGCGGTTCGAACCCATGTTGGAGCCCTGGATCTTGCGCTCCATCAGGAAGTCGGGGCCGTGCAGTTCCACCATCGTACCGACCGGGATCATGCCGATGATCGTTGCGGTGCCGCCTTTGCGCAGCATGCGGAATGCCTGTTCAGTGGTCACTTTCAAGCCGATCGCTTCGAACGAGTAGTGCACGCCGCCGCCCGTCATCGCGACCACTTCGCCCACGGCGTCTTTCTCTTTCGCGTTCACCACGTCGGTGGCGCCGAATTTGCGCGCGAGTTCGAGCTTACTGGCCACCGCGTCCACCGCGATGATGCGGCCGGCACCGGCAATGGCGGCGCCGTTGATACACGAGAGACCGACGCCGCCGCAGCCGATGACGGCAACCGTTGCGCCCGGTTCGACCTTCGCGGTGTGAATGACGGCACCGACGCCCGTCGTTACGCCGCAACCGATCAGCGCCGCGCGGTCGAGCGGCATGTCAGGGCGGATCTTCACGATCGCGTGTTCATGCACCAGCATCTTTTCGGCGAACGATGACAGGTTGAGGAACTGGAACACGGGTTGACCGCCGAGCGTCAGTCGCGCCGGTTCATCGGCCTTGCGATCGAGATCGTCGCGATCGCACAGCGACATGTGTCCGGTGAGGCACGGCTCGCAGTGGCCGCAGAACGCCGACAGACACGTGATCACGTGATCGCCGGGTTTGACGTAAGTGACGGCGGAACCCACCGCTTCGACGACGCCGGCCGATTCGTGGCCGAGCACCGAGGGCAGCGGGTACGGATACGATCCGTTCTGGAAGTGCAGGTCTGAATGGCACACACCGGCGGCGACGGTTCGCACCAGCACTTCCCGCGGTCCGGGTTTTCCGTGGCTGACCTCTTCGATCACCAACGGCTTGTTGACTTCACGTAATACTGCTGCCTTCATCCCTCGTCCTCCACCATGCAGTTCGTTACTGGGCAGTTCGTTATTGGAAAGGGTTCGGAGTGTGCCAAAGGCGATGTCTGTTTACTACTTGAGAAGCGCACCCGAGTGCGCGGGTCGGACATTCGCGCCACGGCGCCAGTCGGGTGCGGATTTGCCGTGCTGATCCTTGTCGGCATCGGTTCGAATCGCGGCGACTCGATCGGCATCGTACGGCAGAGCATCGAGCGGTTGCGTGAGTTCGCAAAGAGCGACTTCCGCGCGTCGTCGCTGTGGCGCACGAGCCCGGTCGACTGTCCACCCGACTCGGCAGACTTCATGAACGCGGTCGTAGCGTTCGAACCGCGTGACGGTCTTTCCCCGGAAGATATGCTCGCGGCACTCAAGCGGCTGGAACGGGAATTCGGACGCACGGCCGCGCCGGTTCGAAACGCGCCGCGCGAACTCGACCTCGATCTGCTCGTGTTCGGAGACGAAACGCGGCTGACCGCGCAGTTCGTATTGCCGCATCCACGCGCTACCGAGCGCCGCTTCGTCATGGCGCCGGCCGCAGAGATCGTTGCGAACCTGCGCTGGCCGGGTACACATCTCACCGTCGCCGAACTGCTGGCCCGCATCGACGACGATGAGAGCGTGGAGCGTGTCCCCGATCGTCCCGGCAGCGCCGCGCGCACCTCATCCGCGCGATAGCCTTCGCGAGCCGTGTTAGCATCGCCGGAAAAACTAGATCCGGCGGCTAAGTGGCGCCGGACGGGGCTTCAGGGATTCGTGGGGAGGCAATCCGGGCATCATGCGGAGAGTGAGGCGGCTGCTTTGCTGCGCGCTCATTGCCGGCGGTCTGCTGGCTGAGTCCGCCCACGCCTACGATCCCGATCTGCATCAGCAATTTACGTTCATCGCCGCCAAGCAGCTGAACCGTTGCCTCGAAGGTTCATCGTTGCCGAGGCTCACCCCGTTGCAGGTTCGCTACATCGCGAAGAGCGACGTCGCACAGGCGCAAGGCGGGTGGTTCGGCCAGTTCCGCTGGGGCTACTACGATCGGGCCGCACAGAGTCAGCGGAAATTGTTGTGGCTGATCGATACGCGTTTGCACGATCACTTCAAGCAACTCGAAACCGAAATGTCGAGCGCCCGCGAGATGAGCGATCAGTACTCCGATCTCGGCTACATCGCCAATTATCTGCAGAACATGACGTCGCCCGCGCACGTGGTGCCGGTGTACTTCTCGCGCTGGTGGCGCTTCAGTCTGTCCGACCGGTTCGACGGTTATCCGATCGACGAAGCTGCGCTCGAGAAAGCGTTGAACGTTGATTGCGCGGCGTTGCTCGCCTCTCCGGATCAACCGATAGAGGAAATCCTGCGCGACACGGCGAGCGCGACGTTGCTCGCGGTACAAGGTCGCATCGACAGCCTGCCGGTCACGTGGCAGGCGTTCTGGAAACTGGCCGACGATCCCGAACAGTTCGGCGAATATGGGCGCGCCGGGAACAACTTCGGCCGCCGCGTCGAGTTCAAGTGCGGCGACACGAAGTGTGTGTTGCTCGACAAAGATCCGCTCTACGACGCGTTTGCGCTCGAGCGACACGTCGACGCGGTGAATGCAACGATGCGTGCGATGCTCTGGCTGCAGCGACGGTTGAATGACGAAGTCGTCAAGCACTGACGACACAAAGTCGTCAAGCACTGACGGCGTGCTGGCCGGCCTGCGTGTGCTCGATCTTACCGGGCCCGATGGTTTGCTTGCGGGCCAGATTCTTGCAGACCTCGGCGCCGACGTGGTGCAGACGGTCGCTGCATCGCGGCAGAGCGATTCCGTTGACGACTACCATTGGCGCGCTTACACGCGCGGTAAACGACTGCTGGAAATCGACCTGAGCGACGCGTCCGCGTTGAACTCGCTGCTGGCGGGCGCAGATGTGCTGATCGAGTCGCTGTCGAACGCCGAGGCGGCGCGTTTGTCGCTCACGCCGGCACAGGTAGCGGCGCGGCATTCGCACCTCGTGCACGTGTCGATCACGCCGTTCGGTCGACGTGGACCTAAAGCGGACTATGCCGCCACGGATCTTACGATCGGCGCGGCGTCTGGATACCTCTTCGTTTCCGGTGCGGCTGGCGAAACGCCGCTGCGCATCTCGGTGCCGCAGGTACACGCGCATGCCGGCGCCGATGCGGCGGTGGCCGTGTTGATCGCATTGCGCGCGAAGCGCGGCCAGCACATCGACATATCGGCGCAGCATTCGATGACGCTCGCGCTGCTGGGGCGCGGGCTCGATGCGGCCGTCAGGCAGCCGCGCGCGGAACGCACCAGCGGCAGCGGAATGGTCGGCGCCGTGCGAGTGCGTTCCATTTATCCGGTGCGTGACGGTTGGGTGCTGGTGTCGGCCGGCATCGTGCCGCCGGTGGCGGCATTCATGCGAAGGCTGATGGCGTGGGCTGCCGAAGAAAAGCTCTGCGACGCGACGTTGATCGATCACGATTGGGGCAGCGTTGCGCCGCGCATGATGCAAGGCTCGTTCAGCGCGGCAGATTGGCAAGTGGTCGACGATGCGATCGCTACATTGCTCGGGTCGCGCACGAAGTCTGAAATCATGGCGCAGGCCGTTGCTCGCAAGCTTTTGCTGGCGCCGGTGATGCACGTGGGTGAGTTGCTCGATAGCCCGCACTTCGCTGCGCGCGGTTTCGTCGAACGAAGCGGCAAGCCGCACGTTGGGCCGTTCGCCCGGTTCGCACGCAGCCCCTTGCAGCTGGCTGACGGCTCCACCGAGGTGCGCAGCAAAGACCTTCTCGAGGAATGGACCCGGCGAGCCTCGGCGGAACAAGCGACGTCGGCGAAGCCGTTAGCCGGCCTCAAGGTGCTGGATCTGTTCTGGGTGGTGGCGGGGCCGGGTGCTACGCGCATGCTCGCGGACTATGGCGCCACGGTGATTCACGTTGAATCGCGCAACCGGCTCGACATGCTGCGCGCCGTGCCGCCGTATATAGACGGGATGCCCGATCCTGAACGCACGCCGGGCTTCCACAGCACACACGCCAACAAATTGAACCTGTCGCTCGATCTCGGCACCGCGGAAGGGCGCGAAGTGCTGGCCGACCTGATCCGCTGGGCCGACGTGTACGGCGAATCGTTTTCGCCTGGCGTGATCGATCGTATGGGTTTCGGCTACGAAGCGGCGCAACGGCTGAACCCGAACATCATCATGGTGAGCAGCAGCCTGCTCGGGCAAAGCGGTCCGTGGCGCGAATACGCAGGCTTCGGCAACCTCGCCGGCGCCGTGTGTGGCTTTTATCAACTGGCCGGCATGCCCGACGCACAACCGGTGGGCGCGTTCGGGCCGTACACCGACTTCATGGGCGTGCGTTACAACGCGCTCGCCATCCTTGCCGCGCTGGCACACCGCGACCGTACCGGCGAAGGACAGTTCATCGACATGGCGCAGGCGGAGGCGGCGCTGCATTTCCTCGCGCCGGCCGCGCTCGCGTATCTGGAATCAAAGAAGGCTCCGGAAGCACATGGCAATCGCGATGCGTCGATGGCCCCGCACGGCGTTTATCCCACGCGCGGCACCGACCGCTGGGTGGCTATCGCCGTGCAAACCGACGAACAGTGGCGACAGCTATGCCGAATCGCGCAATTGTACGACTTCGAAGCGGATACAGCGCTAACGACCCTGGCCGGGCGCAAGCTTGCCGAAGCTCGCATCGACGCGGCGTTGTCAGAGTGGACGCGGCAACACGACGCTGCCGACATCGAGGCAGCGCTGCAGCGCGCCGGCGTCGCCGCGCACGCATTGCTCGATACGCACGAGTTGGCGACCGAGCCGCAACTCGCGTCGCGCGGCTTCATCCGTCGCATCGCGCATCCGCAGTTCGGGACGACCGCCATCGAAGGCAGCCGGGTTTTGATGTCCCGCGATGAAGCGGCAGAGCCGACGCTGGCGGTGAGTTATGGCTCGCACAATGCGGTCGTGCTCGGCGATATCCTCGGCTACTCGGCTGAACGCATTGCGCAGCTGGCGGAGAAAGGGGCGCTTCGATGAACGCGGTAGTAGTGGCGCTGGGGCAGCTTCGAGTTGTCGAGGCAATCCCGTTGTTCGCGGCACTCTTGTTCGCGGCACTCGTGTTCGCGCTTCCGGGGCATGCTCGAGCGGCGGCCGACGTCGCCTGGCTCGACGATTCGAAGGCGGTAGAGGGATTCGTCGACGGCGTAATCGCGTCGCAGATCGCTTCCGGCCGCGTCGTAGGCGCCACGGTGACCATCGTGCGCGACGGTGGCGTCGTGCTTTCGAAGGGATATGGCGAAGCGAATCGCGATACGGGGAAGAGAGTCGCTACGGACACGATGTTCCGCGTCGGTTCGGTTTCCAAGGTGTTCATATGGGTTGCGGTGATGCAGCAGGTGGCCGCGGGGCGACTCGACCTCAACACCGACATCAATACCTACCTCAAAGACATTCAGATTCCGGAGACGTTTCCGGAACCGATCACGCTGACCCACTTGATGACTCATACCGCTGGCTTCGAAGACAAGCCGATCATCGGCCTGTTCGCGCGCGGCGCGTTGAGCGTGGGTGATTTCCACGAAAACCTGCAGACGATGATGCCGCGGCGGGTGTGGATGCCCGGGCGCCACGCAGCGTATTCGAACTACGGTGCAGCGCTTGCCGCGCGCATCGTCGAAGCGGTCTCCGGAGAGAGCTGGGACGATTACGTGGATGCCCACATCCTGAAGCCGCTGTTGATGATCGATACGACCACGCGGCAGCCGGTGCCCAAGGCGCTCGAAGATCTCCTCGCGAACGGTTACTGGTGGGAGAACGATCGCTACATTGACGCGCCGTTCGAGTTCGTGACCCTTCCCCCCGCCGGATCCGTTAGCAGCTCGGGTGCCGACATGGGCCGGTTCATGGCTGAGTTGCTCGCGCATGGGGATACGCCGGTGATGGCAGCTACTACTCGCGCATTGCTGTTCCAACCGGGATATCAGCACGACCCGCGGCTCAACCGGATGCGCCTCGGGTTGTACGAACAGACCAGTCACGGTCAGACGCTGATCGGCCACAACGGCGACACCATGGCGTTTCACTCGATTCTGATGTTGTGTCCGGAGTTGAATCTGGGTGTGTTTGCATCGTTCAACAATGAACGTGCGGAGAAGGCGCGCGACGAATTGATCGAGGCATTCCTCGATCGGTTGTTCGGCGTTCCGGTGCCCCAACCGAAATCCACGCAAAGTGTGCAAGCGGAACGTTATCGAGGGTTCTATACGAACATGCGTGCGCCGGTGAGCGGCCACGACAAAGTGCAGTCGTTACTGCAGACGTTCGAAGTGAGCGTCGAGGGCGACGGCACGCTGCTCGTGCACACCGACGAGGGTCCGGAACGCTTCGTGAAGGTCGACAACGACCTGTTCGAACGGGAAGACGGCCGCGAGCGTCTGGCGTTTGCGGGCGAAGGCGCAAAGGCCACGTCGCTGTTCATCAACTCGTTGCCGCCGATGGACATGGTGCGCGTCGACGAAACCCTATCGCCGCCCGCGCAAGGCGCTTTTCTCATCGCGGTGCTCGTACTGTGCGCGTCCGTTTGGCTGTTGTGGCCCATCTCATGGCTCACGCATCGCGGCCGCGTTGCCGTCACCGGCGAAACGCGCGCGTCGTTGCTTGCCGCGCTGACGTCGGCGGCAATCATCGGATTCTGTTTCGTGATCGCGCAGGCGGTGTCGGGTCCGCACGACGTCGTGTTCGGCATGCCGGAGCCGTTCAAGAAGGCGTTGTGGGTGCCTATCGCGTTGATACCGTTGCTGCTGCTGCAGCTGGTCTACACGTATGGTGCGTGGGTGGGCAGTTTGTGGTGGCTGACGCGCAGGATTCACTACACGCTGCTCACGTTCGCCGCGATTGCGTTCGTCGTGTGGGCGTTCTACTGGCATCTGACCGCAGTGATCGTCGAGGTCTAGTTTCGGCGCATTCGCTTCCGTCGCTGTGCTGGACGAAGATCCCGCGCGGTAATACGGTGACGCTCACTTCAGGGGGAAGCGCCAGATGAAACATGAGGTTTCGCTAGTCGGCCTGTTGATGCTTGCGTTCATGAGCATGCCGACCGCGTATGTCGCAGCCGCACCGACCACGACGCTGCCCCCTGGTCCACCGGTTAGGGGTTGAAGGGCTCGTGTTCGTCGGCGTGCATGTGCGGCTGAGGCGTTCCTCGTGAAGAACGTACTGATCTGCTGCACCAATGCCGAAGGATCGCAGCTGGAGTGGCTCGCGAAAGCGCTGCTGGATACCGGTTGGTCGGTGAGTTTCATGCACAAAGGCAGCCGCGGCGTTACGAGTGCAGATTGTGTCATCGCGGTGTGGTCGCCGCATTCGGTAGGAGATGCCTGGCTGATCGCGCGCGCCAAGACCGCGGCAAAGCGTCGTCGGCTCGTCTCGGTTCGCCTTGGAAGCGCGCGGCCGCCGCGAGGATTGCGTTCCGAGCAGGTGATCGATCTTTCGGAGTGGCCTGCCCGCGGCGCCGATCGCGCCATGAACTCGCTGTTGGGCAGCGTCGATGCGGTGGCCAACGGCGTCACGCGGAAGGCCGATACGAATGAAGATTCCAGAGCGTGGGTTGCGGTCGGAGTGGCGGTGCTGCTGATCGGCGGCGGCTTTGCGTTGTACCAGGCCACATCGCCGCCCGGCGTGAGCTCCGGTTCGGGTGGCGAGCAAAACTACTCGGAGCAATCCGCGCGCGCCGCCGACCAGGCCGCCGCTGCCGCGCACGCAATGCAGAAGGCCGCGGCCGAGCGTGCGTCGAATGCGTCCGAGACCCGCGCCACCTCGGGCGACGGTGAGCCCGCCGCGAAATCCAAGGCAGAGATGCCGGATGCGGCGCGCGTGGGCGCACAGGCGTTGAGCCAGCTCGCTGCGGCGATCGAAACCGGCAATGGCGACCTCGATAAGGTGCGTCGTACCGCCGAAGAAGCACTGACGCTGAATTCGCAACAACCGCAGGCACGCGCGACCTTGGCGGTGTTGACCGGACTGGGCGATCTGAAATGGAGCGAAGCCGCAGGGTACACCGATTCGCTCAACACGAGTTCCTCGGATGTGGCGCTGGCCAGCGTGGCGCGCCGGTACCGCAGGATGGTTGGACTCTCGGGAGGTTCAATCCCGTCCGACCCCTTAGCGAGCCCGTTGTGCGCAATCAACGACGACGCGGCGTTCGCGCAGGCGATCGTCGATCTCAACGGCGCGCAGCGCGTGGCGTTGCTCAAGTTCGGCTGTGTCGTGGAACGCATCGGCAACTCGTCCGATGTGCGTACTCGATTGGGGATGGGATGAGCGACCTCGGCGTGCTTCGGGAAGCCATTAGAGACGCGAAGTTCGCCGCTGAAGACACGCGTGTGGTGGCGCTTGCAGCGGGCCTGCGTTTGTCGGCGACGGAGCGCGCCGCAATCGAGGACGCGGCGGTGAAGCTGGTCGAACAGGTCCGCACGCGGCGCGGCGAACACAGTGTGCTCGACGTATTCCTCAAGGAGTTCGGCCTCGCCAACGAGGAAGGTGTGGCGCTCATGTGTCTCGCTGAGGCGCTGCTTCGAATCCCCGACGCCGCGACGGTGGATGCGTTGATCGCCGACAAGATCCTGCCAGGCCGTTGGGCAGACCACATCGGCCACTCCGAATCGACATTCGTAAATGCATCGACCTGGGCATTGATGCTCACCGGTCGCGTCATTGCGCTAGACCGCTACGCGTCGCGTTCGCCCACCGAGGTTCTGGGGCGCCTGGTGAATCGCGCGGGTGAGCCGGTGATTCGCAACGCCATGCGACGCGCCATGCGTATTCTCGGCGGCGAATTCGTTCTGGGCCGCGACATCGAGGAAGCGTTGCGGCGAGGCGTGTCGGAACACGGCGCCGACGGAGTGTTCTCGTTCGACATGCTTGGCGAGGGCGCGCGCACGGAAGGCGACGCACAGCGCTACTTCACGGCGTATGCGAATGCACTAGAACGGGTTGGCCGCGCAGCGGACGGACGCGGCACGCGCGCCGGCTCCGGCGTGTCGGTGAAGCTCTCTGCGCTGCACCCGCGCTACGAGTTCGCGCAACGCGCACGCGTGTTCGGCGAGCTGTATCCGCGCCTGCTGGAACTCGCGCGGCGCGCGGCACAGTGGAATATTGGTCTATCGATCGACGCAGAAGAGGCCGATCGCCTCGAATTGTCGCTCGATCTCTACGAACGCCTCGCGCGTGCGCCTGAACTCGCCCGTTGGGATGGCCTCGGCCTCGTCGTGCAGGCCTACGGCAAGCGCGCGTTACCTGTTCTCGACTGGCTGATCGAGCTGGCGGGCGACACGGGCCGCAGCTTTCCCGTGCGGCTGGTGAAAGGCGCGTACTGGGACGCCGAGATCAAGCGCGCGCAGGAATCGGGCATGCCGGATTTCCCGGTATTCACACAGAAGGCGAATACCGACGTCGCGTATCTGGCGTGTGCCGAGCGATTGCTGGCGGCGCGGCCTCTCGTGTATCCGCAGTTCGCCACGCATAACGCCCATACCGTTGCTGCAGTGTTGGCGATTGCGGGTACGTCAAATGGTCAGGACGGCTTCGAGTTCCAGCGCCTGCACGGCATGGGCGAACTGCTGTACCGCATTGCGGCTCAACAGTTTCCCGCGTTTCCGCGTGTGCGTGTTTATGCGCCGGTCGGCGGCCACCGCGATCTGCTTGCGTATCTGGTACGCAGGCTGCTCGAGAACGGCGCGAATTCGAGCTTCGTGAATCGATTTCTGGACGCCGCCACGCCGCCGCGCGACATCGTGCGTGATCCGGTAACCGCTGTTGCGCGCGGCCCCAACCGGCATCCGCGGATCCGGTTGCCCGATGCGTTGTACGGCGCAGGCCGCCGAAACTCGCGAGGGCTTGATCTTGCGGATGCCGCTGGCGTCGATGCGCTGACTACATACATCGCACTAACCGCACGCGAACGTTTTCACGCGGCATTCGAAGCCGGCAGCCCCGCGCCGACGTTGGTGGTGCGCAATCCGGCTAACCATAGTGATGTAGTTGGCGAGGTGCAGTACGCCACCAGCGCGGAAATCGAAGCAGCGGTGACGGCTGCACGCGCGGCACAACCTGGCTGGGATCGGCTCGGCGGTGCCGAGCGGGCGCGCCATCTCGTAGCGTTCTCCGACCGTCTCGAAGCGGATCGCGACGTGCTGATCGCGCTGTTGGTGCGCGAAGGCGGAAAGACGATTCCTGACGCGGTGGCTGAGGTGCGCGAGGCGATCGACTACTGTCGCTACTACGCGGCACTTGCGGCGGAGCAGTTCGCCGAACCGCTGCGGTTGCCGGGGCCGACGGGCGAGTCGAACGAACTGAGTCTGCACGGGCGCGGTGTGTTCGTATGCATCAGTCCGTGGAACTTTCCGCTGGCGATATTCCTCGGCCAGATCAGCGCAGCGCTGGCGGCGGGCAACACGGTGGTGGCGAAACCCGCGGAACAGACGCCGTTGATCGGCGCGCGGGCTGTGGAACTTGCAATGACGGCAGGCGTGCCTTCCGGCGTGTTGCAGCTGCTGCCCGGCGACGGCGCGGTAGGCGCCGCTCTGGTTGCCCATGCCGGGATCGCAGGTGTCGCGTTCACGGGAGGAACCGACACGGCCCGCGCCATCAACCGAACGTTGGCAGCGCGCGACGGTGCCATCGTGCCTTTGATTGCGGAGACGGGCGGCCAGAACGCGATGTTCGTGGACTCCAC
>CAZLDA010000037.1:0-7353 GCA_964557875.1 uncultured Pseudomonadales bacterium
TGCGAACGAAGGAGCAATCACGGCGCACGGGTCGATGCGAGTGCCGGCTCGCTTGCGGAATTCATGCGGAATAACCCGCCGGCCGGCGGAATCGAACAGTTCACGACGGTCGCAGGTCCAGTCGTCGGACGTCGCATCGCTGCCGTCACGAACGGCCACGAAGAAGGCGGTGCTGCCGCCAAATCCGGCGTTGCCGTCGCATTGTGTAGCGAACAACACCGTCGTAGCGGTCGCACCGCGCGCTTCCACTCGCTCAGCGCTGGTGCAGACCGATTGTCGATCTGAACGCTGAGCGCCCATCGCCCAATCGACGGCGCCGACGATGCGCAACCTGCGCGCGCGCGTTCCTAAATTTCGAACTGCAATTCGTACATGTTTGATCGACTGGGTGACATCGACGCACCACGTCGCGCCTACGTCGAGATCGCCCCGACGATGTCGAATCGTCGTTTGCCCCTGGCCGTGTTCGACCGTGTACGTGGTTTCGGCTGTGGTCGCGGCGAGACTCCACGTTTCGCGCGTCTTCACGTCCTGCAGCCAGAACGATTCGCCGCTGGGGTCGGCAACCGGATCGTTCGACCACGGCGTCAGCTGATTCATGCGGCTGTTGTCGGCCCACGTATACCCCGCGCCCGACTCCGATATCTGTGCGCCGAAATTCGGATTGGCCAGTATGTTGATCCACGGCCGTGCCGGGCGATTCGTGGCGTTCACCGAAAAGCGGAATCGTCCCGCGCCGTCGAATTGTCCGCGCGATGCCGCAGCTGGAAAGGCGCGATCCGGAGTTATCGGCCGCGCAACAGATTGCTGCGTGCGGCGCGCAAGCGCATCACCGTGCCACTGCAGGTGATCCTGCACGTGCTCGACCAGGGAGCGGCCGTCGGCGAACAGGCGCAGCCGCGGCAGCACCGCAAACGCCGCGCGTTCCTCCGGCGTGAGGGTCGTTGCGGCTACAACGTGCAGTTGGCTCGGCCCCGACGGTACGTCGCGAACGTACTGTTCGCGAATCGCCGTCAATTCGCGCTGCAACGGCATTTCGTACGAGGTCGGCTCGCTGTCGAGCACGACCAGGTCGCATGCGACATCGCCCCACGACCACAGTCGCAGCGCTCGGGCGAGTGAGCGGACGAGTCCGATGCCGCGCACCGCGGCGGCTTCCACGACGATGAGTGGTCGATCACCGGAGATGCCGAATCTCCACAGCGCGCGCCGGTCGAATGCAGGTGTCCGCCCTTCGGCGTGCGGCCGCGAGACGAGCAATACCAGCATCGTGGTGATCGTCTGTATTGCCCGCGTCTCTTCCGAACTTATGCGCATTTCACGCATCCGGATCGCGGACAGCGTTGTCGACATCAACGACGCCCGCTCGATGACCAGTGTCTGCCGGTAACGATCGACGAGTGTGTCCAGCGCATCGCGCGTTGTTGCGGCAGCGGTGCCGACGGTTACGTGTACCGACCCGTAAGCCGGAATCAGCAGCTGCATCGATAGCGACGCTATCGGATCGAGTCCGGTAGTGCGGGCGCCGTCGACATCCGCAGCGTCGAAGTTCGCCAACGGTTGTGAAGGCTCGCGGTTGCGGCCGGACCACGCGGCGCGGTCGGTCTGCGCTCGCATTGCAATGATGTCGTCGGATTGCGCGACGAAGTGCACGGCGTGAAGCGCTTCCTCGCTCTCGACGCGCGGGTTCCGTGCGAAGAACAGCGCACGCCCCTTTGCATCCCAGTCTGCAGCGACGAACAGATTGGTGAACACCGGGTGCATTTCGTCGGCGCGCGCGTCGGTCAGCGATACTTCGAACATCGATATCAACTCGACCCGCATCGGCTGCGAAGATTTGCTCCACAGTTCGATTCGGCGTAACTCGACATCGTCCTCCGGGCTGACCCACACGGTGCAGTGGGCGCGCAGATCGGGCCAATCCGCGTCGAAATTCACCCGGTCGACATGGAACGTTGCGCGGTAGTCCGCTGCGTCGTCCGGCGCAGGGTGTTCAGTGATCGATACGGGCACGCCGCCGTTGCGTCGCAGATAGAAGAATGTCCCAAAGGCGTCGCGCAGCGCATCGGCCATTGGACAGCAGATGCGTTGGTTGCAGCGCCATACCCGGGACGATTTCGACCGGGGAGGGCATGCGATGGCGTCCGTCCGCATGTGCCTGGCCAGGTGGCGGCGCGAGCAGGCGTGACACCTCACGCGGAATACGCTCCTGCAGCAGCGACGCCACGGCGCTGATGCGTGGGTCGCTCATGCCCCAGCTGCGCACCACTCCGTCGAGCAGGGCATTCGTGAGGGCAGCGATCGTCATGCCCTGATGGTGTGCCATGAACGTGTTTACGATGGTGCGGGTACTGTCGCCAGTCTGGCGCTCCGGCGTGAAATCCACCGCTTCGACGAAGCCCATCTCGCCGCGCGCGCCAAGCGCTTCCAGACGGCGCAGATTCGCCGTCGCGGCGTGGGGATTGAACATCGCCGCCAGCGCCGTTGCGTATGGGGCGACAACGAGCTCATCGAGGGGAGTGCGGCGCAGTGCGAGGCGCGGCACGCCTTGCGGAGCATATTGGTATGCGAGCGTGTGATCGCTGGCTGCATACGCGGACTCGGAAATGCCCCACGGCACATCGCGCATCCGCGCATATTCGATCTGTTCGTGGATGGCGGCGCATGCGGCGCTGCCGAGTGCGCTACCGCGCGGCTCATCGAGAACCAGTGACGGCATCAGATACTCGAACATCGAGCCGGACCACGACCGAACACCGGCGTCGCGACCCACCGCAAAGAACGGCCTGCCGAGTGCGGCCCAATGGTTGAACGGCACGTCGCCCTTGGCGATCGCCCAAAGGCTGGCAAGCCGTGATTCGGACGCAAACAGGTCGTAGAAACTTTTATCGAGCTGATGCTCGTCCACGCGCAACCCGATGTGAAACAGCCGCCTGCGGGAATCGAAGAGAAAGTGGAAGTCAGGCTCCATCGCATAGCGCCGGGCGGTTGCAGCAAGGCCTTGCAGGCGGTCTCGTTCCACGGCGTCAGTACTTTCGTCGAGGAAGTCGGCGCACGCGCCGGCCAGCGCGAGCAGGTGCCCGCACAGGTTGCCGCTGTCGACCGTCGAAACGTACGCGGGCGGCAGCGTTGCAAGCGATGATGTGTCGTACCAGTTCAGGAAGTGGCCGCGATGACGCGGCAGCCGCGCAAGCGTTGCAAACGTGCGTTCACAACGATCGAGCAGTTGCGCCGTATCGATCCAGCCGAACCGGCGCGCGCAAGCCAGCGCCAGCAGGTACAAGCCGATGTTCGTTGGCGAAGTGCGATTCGCCACCATCAGGTGCGGTGTTATCTGAACGTTGTCGGGCGGAAGGTAATGTGTGTCGGGGCCGACGTGGCGCTCGAAGATCCGCCAGCTGTCCCGGGCCACGTCGATCAGGTAAGTCCGATCGTCACTGGCGAGAGCGTCATAGTGACGATCGGGCTGCGTCCGGCTGGTCCACCAGATCCATAGAGGGGCGGCGGCCCATGTCGAACACAAAAGCGTCGTCAGAATCGGGTTCGGCGTACCGGCCAGCAACGCCGCCATCAGCAGAGCCAACGCGAGCACCGTGGTTGGAAGGTGGCGTAACGCGATGGCTCGCAAGTCCGCGCGGGCCGCCGCTTGCGCGGAAGAGGCGGTGGTCCACTCGAGCAGATTCCGGCGGCTGAAGGCCGAGCGATATGTCGCGCGCACGATTGCATCGACGAGCAGGCACGCTTGATCGAGCAGTTGCGCGATGTTCCAGAGCGCACCGCCCAACGCTCTGCCGATGTCGACCAATGCCCGATCGTAGAAGTGACGCAATGCGAGGTCGTCGCGGCTCGGCGCCAGACCGGCGAGCGCGCCGAGCATGGGGCCGCCGCCGAACGCTGCTAGTGCCAGCGCCAGCGCCGCAAATGTTGGAATCGGACCGCCGAACATACTGATGGCGAGCAGTACCACCGTGAACGGCGCAACCAGCGAACGGCGTAGATTGTCGATCAGCTTCCAGCGATCGATCGTGCGCAGGCCGAAGCGTTTTCCGCGCAACAACAGTGGCATGAGTTGCCAGTCACCACGCGTCCAGCGATGTACGCGCGCCGCGGCGACGTCGGCATGCATCGGCGCGTCTTCGATCAAGGTGATGTCGCTTACGCCGCCGCAGCGCGCGATCGACCCTTCCAGCAGGTCGTGGCTCAACACTTGCCCTTCGGGCAACCGGTCGACGAGTAAGGCGTTAATCGCCTGCACGTCGAGCAGACCTTTGCCGGTGAAGGTGCCTTCGTCGAACAGGTCCTGGTACACCTCGGACGTCACGGCGCTATAAGGATCGATGCCCGAGTGACCGGCGAACAGCCAGTGAAAAAGCGTGACGGCCCGCGACGGCAAGGGCGTCACGATGCGCGGCTGCAGGATTCCGAACCCTGACATCACGCGTTTGCGAGTCGGGTCGATATGCGGCCGGTTCGCGGGATGAGCGGCCACAGCCACCAGTGCATGCAGCGCGCCGGGGGGCAGTTCGGTGTCGCTGTCGAGGGTGACGACGTAGGGCGTGCCAGCGAGTGCGCGCGACCGATCATCCAGATCGACGAAAGGCGACGGGCCTCTTTCGGCCAACCAGCGGACGAGTTGCATCAGTTTTCCGCGCTTGCGTTCCCATCCGATCCAACGCTGTTCGGTTTCCGACCAGCGCCGATTCCTGTGCAGTAGCAGAAACCGTCGCGGCATACCCGGCGCGGGCGGGTAAGTGCTCTCGAGCCGGTCGATGACGGTGATCGCCTCGCGCAACAAAGCGGCGTCGCGCACGTCCGATTCCGTGTCGGCGTCGAGGTAGTCGCTGAGCAGCGCGAACTGCGCGTGTTGCTCGGCGTTGGCGAGGTAGTGGTGTTCGAGTTTGCGCGCGAGTACGCGTATTTCTTCGACACTGCCCAACATGGAAGGAATGACCACGAGCACACTCTGCTCGGCCGGGATGCCCCCGGTGAACGCGAGTCTCGGCAACCGGCGCGGCGGCACCGATTCGCTGATCAGACGATTGACGATCGCGATCACCGCTTCGCTGGCAGGTAGCGACGTCAGCAGGATTACCAGCCAGAACCAAAGCTGGGTTTCGGCGACTGCGTGGCGCGTGACGAACGCAAGGGTCAACGCGGCAGTACCCAACACCATTGTGCAGACATAAAGCGGTAGCGCCCGGCGTCGCCAGCGCGTCCAGTCCGTCAGCAGCGTAGGCCGTACGCCGAGTGAGCGGCACAGCGTCTTGCGACCCGGGCCGCTCAGCCAGAATGCGGCCGATTCCGCATCGGAACGCGCCGTGCCACCCATCGGAGGTGACGATTGCATCGATGCCAGCAGCTGTTGCGCGATGACGAGTTCGCTCTGACCGCTGCGGCGCGCGAGTCGCTCGATGCCGCGTAAGGTTGCGTCCTGCGTGTCGTCGCTGTCCGCGCGAAATGCATCGGACCGACACATCTCGTGCATCAACAGACTGACGCGCGCGATCAGCGAACGCCACGCGATGTCGCCTAACAAGCGCAATGAGGTGATGGTGTTGCTCAGGCTCAGGTTGGCCTCGGCCTGTTCCGCCTGCTGGTGAACCTGGGCTGCCGCGGGATCCGGTAATGCTCGCGTCAGCGCGGCCTGAATCCCTCTGCGAGCAGCCTCGTTTTCCGTGAGGCTCTCGTTCAGATCGGAGCGCAGGCGCGCCGCGACCTGCAACGCAAACGTCCGTTCGACGCCGCGTGCGCGGAGCAGCTCGAAAAGACCGTCTACGTCGGCATCGCCACCCTTTTCGAGACCTTCGCACCAGAGATCGGCGAGCTCGCGCGCAGCCATGGCGGTGGCGACGCCTTCTGAAAGGCGACGGAGGTTCTCGATCAGAACGACTCGCAATGTTGTCGGCAGCGCCCACAATTCGCCGAAGTTCAGCGGGCGTATGTGTTGATAGGCGGTGAGGAAGTGCGCGAGCAGCGTTTCGTCGAATGCGCTATCGGTGTGCGCAACGAACGCCCACGCGACCCCGTAGACGCGCGGCAATCCGGCGAGATGTGCGTCGAGTAACACCGGCAGATCGCGGAAGTAACGACGCGGCAGGCCGTCGTGAATCTCCTTGATCTGCGCCACGACGACATGAAAGTTGTCGAGCAGCCACTCTCCGGCTGGATCTATGTCGAGCGTGCGCGCCTGAAGCCCGATGTAGCGGTGTGCTTCGCGCAACACCGCGATGTTGTCCTGCAGACGGGGGAAGAACTCGGTCGAGGAAGCATCCGCTTCCGCCTCGTGCACTTCGGCGAGGCTACGAGCGTGCTGTTCAAAACGTGCGACGCCGAAGATCTCCGACCGGATAGGTCGCTCGATCGGTCCACGGTCCGGATCCAGCAGAGCAAGCGCTTCTGCGCCGGCGTCAGGCACATGCCGGCGTAGTTCGTTGTTCATTTGAGCGCGGTGGGGCTTAGAGCGCGGCACCGACGGCGACCACCGCCGTCATGACCGTCAACACGCTGACGAATCGAGGGGCAAGGAATGAATCGAGCGCCTCGCCCATGCATCGCAACCGATGCAGCCGTCCCAGTGCAAACGCGCATTGTCTGAAGTGCGCACGCAGTTGCGCTGCGTCGTGTCGATTCGCGTCCAGCACTTGGATTGCCATTGTCTTCACTCCTTTGATGGATCGGGCGGCGTGGATTTAGACGACCGGCCTCGATGCGGTGGCCATGCGCGTGATCGTGCGCGCAGCGAGTTGCGACGCGACCCCGGCGACAAGGGCGGGTCGAAGTAACCAGCGCCAAGGGCGCGCCCAGATGATCAACGCGCCCAGCGCTGCGGCACCGCCCAGCGTTGCGGCAGGGTGGCGTCTTACAAGAGGCACGATCGCGGTGCGCGAGGCCGACAGGGCAAAGGTTGCCGAGGCATGCAATGGATGCTCGGCCCACCATTCGCCGATTACCTCGGTGACGATGCCGCCGATCGAGGTGGGTGAGTGATCGACGTTTCGCACCGCATCTGCGCCGCCGTTGTGGCGCGTTCGCGGCGCGTCGTGGCGGTCGTCGTCGGTGAGCCAGTGCGACATCCGCTCGCGTGAACGGGCAAGCCGTTCGCTTGCGGTCAGCTCGGTTGACGAGTCGTCAAAGCTCACGATTCACCTGCCTGTTTCAGCATTGCCGCATCGGCGGTCAGCTGGCGTTGTAGCGGCGCGAACGGGTTGCGCGCGATGTTCGTGGACGCCGCGCGGAGTGCGATCACGCCGGCCAGCATGGGCACACACGGTGTCAAAACCAGCGCCCACGGCGAGTTCAGCGTTGGAAACGACGCCCACAGCATCACTGCAACGCCGCCGAGGACGACGCCGA